>RFPG01000117.1 GCA_009926245.1 Sphingobacteriia bacterium
TGTTCAAAGGAGTCGTTGGAGCTTGGCTGATCGAAAAAGTTGTAGGTCCCAAAATGGACGCTACTCTGGAATTGGTTACAAGGGCACCGGTGCCTCCGGTTAATACGACCGGCATCCCTACCCGTAACCAGGACGTGGTAGGAACGGTCACCGTCGTCCCAACACTGCTAGCTCCCACCAGGACAGGATCCTCGGTACCAACCCGGTACTTGGCAAATACCCAAACCGCATCGTAATTCGCAGGCCCTGTGCTGATTCTCCAACTGTTTTCCCAACGCAAACTGGCCATAATGTCAGCATAATTCGAGGAATCGTTAGGACCGGCGGTGGTGTTTCGACTACGCAATGCGACATTGGTCACGGTCAGATTGCTGCTCCACGCAAAATCTGTCCATCCCAAAACAAAAAATATGACTAATAGGCCTAGAACCCGCATAATCGGACCGGGGTTGAAAATGCGAAGATATTGTGTTTTGGATGTATATAAGTCGTTCATACACCATATAATGCAAACCAGAAACCCGACCACCGCCCTTCGTCCCCATCTTTGTCCAAAAGACCCACCTATGAGCCGATTTTTTTCACCTCGACTGTTTCTCCTTTTTGTAGCCTTGACCATGAACCAACAACGACCCTCCTTGGCCCAGACCGCGCCGCCCGATGTCCGTCCCCAACCCGAAACCACCTTCATCCATGGGGATACCTTGGTCGACCCCTATCACTGGCTGAACCAACGCGAAAACCCCGAAGTACTGGACTACCTGAGAGCCGAAAACCGCTATGCGGAGTCCATGCTATCGCATACCAAATCCCTGCAAGATGAACTTTTTGAGGAGATGAAAGGCCGGATCAAAGAGGACGACCGCAATGTACCCTATTTTGACCGGGGGTATTGGTACTACAGTCGGGTTGTCAAGGGCCAGGACTATGCCGTCTATTGCCGCCGGAAAGGAAGCATGGAAGCCCCCGAAGAAATCATGCTGGATGCCAACGACTACGCCAAAGGGCATTCATTTTTTAGCATCGCGGGGCTCAAAGTCAGCCCCGATAATCGTTACCTCCTGTTTTGTATGGACACCGTAGGCCGCAGGCAATACATCCTGGGCATCAAAGACCTCCGAACCGGCCGTGACTTGGAAGATCGGATCTACCCGGTGAACGGAGCCGCTGCCTGGGCCGCTGATAACCGCACCATCTTTTTTGGAACCTCCGATGAACAAACATTGCGCTCCGATGAAGTTTGGAAATACCGTATTGGGCAGGGTTCCGATAACAAAACATTGGTCTTCCGTGAAGAGGATGAGACCTTTAGCACCTACGTTTTTGGAGGAAAGTCCGGTGACTTTCTTTATATCCTAAGCTCCAGCACCTTGAGCTCGGAACAACGCTACCTTTCCTCGGATCGCCCGGATGATGCATGGACGATCATCTGCCCCCGCCAAAAGGACTTGCTCTACAGTGCCGAAGACTATAACAAAGAATTTTACATCCTAACCAACCACCAGGCCAAGAATTTTCGGATGGTCAAAGCGCCACTGGGAGCGGGTTCCACCGATCGTTGGAGCGAGGTCTTGCCACACCGTCCTTCCGTTCGCTTGGAGGGTTTTGAACTTTTTGAAGAATTTATAGTCCTGGAGGAACGAGAGTCTGGTTTAAAAAGGCTTCGTGTCCGCCGTTGGGACGGTCAAAATGATCATTACCTGCGTTTCCCAGATCCGGTTTATACCGTTTCTACGGAAATTAACAAAGATTACAAGAGCCGTGAATTGCGGTATACCTATTCATCCCTCACGACCCCAACGCAGGTGGTTGCCTATAGCATGGACGACCGCAGCGAACGCATTCTCAAAACCCAGGAAGTGGTGGGCGGACACGACCCATCTGCTTACCAATCCGAAAGGGTTTGGGTCAAAGCAGCCGACGGCACCGACGTACCCGTTTCGTTGGTTTACAAAAAATCAATGCGCAAGGCCGGAGGCAACCCCACCCTGCTCTATGGCTATGGCAGCTATGGCATCACGATGGAGGCTTATTTTAGCATGAATCGGCTGAGTCTTTTGGACCGGGGTTGGGTTTTTGCAATTGCCCATATCCGTGGTGGCGAGGAAATGGGGCGGGCTTGGTACGAGGACGGCAAACTCCTCAAGAAGAAAAACTCTTTCACCGATTTTATCGCATGCGGTGAGGCGATGCTGTCCCTTGGCTATTGCGAACCAGGACAATTGTACGCCATGGGTGGAAGTGCCGGTGGACTGTTGATGGGTGCTGTGGTCAATATGCGGCCAAATCTCTGGAGAGGGGTGATTGCGGGGGTGCCCTTTGTGGATGTAATCAATACGATGTTGGATGCTTCGATTCCATTGACCACCTCCGAATACGATGAGTGGGGCAATCCCAACGATGAGACCTATTATCGTTATATGTTATCGTATTCGCCGTACGACAATGTGCGCGCCGCTGAATACCCTAACCTATTGGTTACCACGGGTCTCCATGATTCGCAGGTGCAGTATTGGGAGCCCGCCAAATGGGTCGCTAAGCTGAGGGATGTTCACCAAGGTAACAACAAAATTTACCTGGTCACGGATATGGAAGCCGGTCATGGCGGCAAATCCGGGCGTTACAATGCCCTCAAAGACGATGCCCTGGAATTTGCCTTCCTCTTGGACCTGGCCAAAATCCGACCTTAGCGATCCAGATTCAACCTCAACGAACCAACCTTAACGTCGGACCGGGTTCAACCAGACCCAACAGGTCCTGCATAGGCTGCTTTCGAGTCGTTCCTCCTCCTCGTCCGGCAAGCCAGGCAAAAAATCCAAACCGGTCATCTGTTCCAGGCGATCTACGGTCACCATGGTCGCGGATAATTCGCCTTGGGAAGATTCGTTTTGCATCAGGCAAGCCACCACCCGGCTTTGTGCCGGATGGTAAACGATTTTGTAAAAAAGCCGGGGAACCAACAAACGTCCCCAAGGTTCGGGTTCAGGTTCCAGAATCGGTCCAGCCCAAATCAAGAGGCCCAAGGTATCGGTGGCCGGCAAGTCCGAAGCCCAGGTTCTGACTTGGTTTTCGAGGCGCTTCCAAATCCCTCGGTTAAATCCCGGTCTTTGGGGGCAGACATTGGCATAGGAGAAACTCTCGTGCATGGCCCTCGTTGACCAGGCCATATCGGCCGCCGGGACCAAGTGACCGCGGTCCATCCCTGAACCTTTGTAATCCGCATCCGATGCGTCTTTTCCGCCAAGGCGAGGATCCTTCCAAAATTCACTGGAACGCTCAGCCCCGCCTCCGACCTGTGCGCTGTTCAAACGATAGCCCACCCATAGCGGCTGTTGGAGCTTGGGACCAAAGGCCGATTGGTAGGCGGAATAAGTCAAAAGGATGACCTCAGGACTTCCGTCGCTGCAGGTGGGATGAAGGCTATCAAGGGCGCTAACGCGGGGATTGGCTGGCGACTTCCTTGTTGGCTGTGCTTGCAGGTTTCCTGCAAACACACAAATCAAGACGAGACACCAACCCCAGGTCGTTGAAAAAAACCTATAGGTCCGAGGTTGGTTGGTCGCCTTCTGATTCATTGTTACGGTTCGAACGAGCTTCCCAGGCCTTCTTCAAGCCAAGGCCGGCCCCGGCCGCCATCAGGATGCCCAGACCCCCATCGATGGGGACCCCGGCGCCTCCTGTTCCGCCACCCACATTGTTGGGGTCATCGGGCGGAGGGGGCTGAGCCATCGCGACTTGGGAACTCAGGGCCATGGCCACAGTCGCCAGGATGCACAGAAGGGATGTTTTGGTTGAGTTTTGAAAGCGTTGAAGCATAACAAAAGGTTTGACAGCGACTAAACGAAGGAAGGTTGGCATGAGAGGGACTTAGCGACGTAGGCGGTAGTGGTACTGGCCCTGAGGGCTTTGGACCCGTAATAGGTAGTAGGAACCTTCGAGGAGGTTGGCGGGGCTATCGTAGGTTGCATCCGGGTCGTTGAGGGTCTGGGTGCTGAGCAAGCGTCCGCTCAGGTCCATCCACTGGAGGGTGGCCGGTACCTGACGCAAACCGCGCAGAATCAGGCGACCATCGGATAGGTGGGCGGTGACTTTTTCGACAGACTCCAAGGCTTGGACCGCCGTCCCCTGGGCCGCAAAGACCCAATGAAAACGATCCACCGCATCCCCGGCCTGGGCCGTGAAAGTCAGAGGCTGTCCGCTTACAACGGGGGTGAGGGTGCCCAGGCGGGTGTCTTCCAACCAGGAGGCATGCCCGCTGCTCAGACCGCTGAGGTCCATGTTCCAGGTATAGGCCGCGCCGGGTTGGGTATGGGCCAGGTGCAGAGGAATACGGGTGGTGTTTTGAAAGGACAACTCCGGCAAACTCTGGATGGAATAGGTTTGACCCTGGGCATCCTGGGTGTAGAGGTCCTGGCTGGCCGTCACCCCATCGCTGACATAGCGGGCTTCGAGGTTGGCATCGTAGGCATTGCTAGCCTGGGGCAGGAAGCAGAGCACAGTTTCCAACCCATAGCCCGAAGCGGTATGCGTCACCGAAGCCCTGGCCACCTCGGCGGTCTGTTGTTGGCGAACATAAGTAGCCGATTGGTCAACGCGGGCGCTGCTTGGATAGGCCAAAGAAGCCGATGAGGCACCGCTGCTGGCCTGCACCATAAAGCCCTGCATGGGCGCCATGTAACGAGACCCCCCGTTGGCCGATACCTGCGTGGATTGAACGTAGGTTCCCCAGGTTCCGGCCGCCACGTTGCTTCCCGCTGAGAGGGTGGCCGTGCTTTTGTCCCAACGATAAATGGTTTCTTCAAGGTTGGTCTTGGTGACTTCGTGCCAGTCCATCACCGAGGGGAAGGGATTGGCGGCGTAGTTCCAGCGGTTGCTGGCCGTTCCCATGGGTACTGCCGATACGGCGCTCAATTGCAATTCCCCGTTGAAAACCAGGGTCTGAGCGGCATTGGTCCAGACCCCGTAACCAGTGGCCTGTGGCCAGGTGGTGGTGCGATCGCTGACGGCGGTATAGCTATTGCTGG
>RFPG01000118.1 GCA_009926245.1 Sphingobacteriia bacterium
TGGTTTCAATTCGAATGCTTGAATTGGTTTGGCCCTGCAAGTCCATGCCTAAACCTGCAATTTTCGCTGCCAAAGCCGATGGCGTAATCGCTGTGGTTGACGACAGTGGGGTGTAGGAAGAGCCACCCGTATTCACGGACGGCGTCAACGTCGAAGATCCCAGGCAGATCCAACCGTTGGCATTAACCGCCAAACGATCGTAAACAACGCCGTTGAAAGTAAAATCAAAGCCAATTGGAAAGCCGACGCCGGTTGCGCCAGAACCGGTACCTGCAGGCACTGCCGGATCAACAAAGACCTCATCGTCGGTTGTTGCGGTTCCTAAAAGGACACCACCCGAGATTTCAGTGTAGGTCCCTGCAACCTGACCGTTTTGGTATAGGGGCAATAAGGCTACCTGTGCAAAGGCAGAGGTTTGCCATAGCAAAGCCAAGGCAAACATCAAGAGAGACATGACCACTGCATGTCGGCTCCTGAGCCCTTTGGCACGAATCGTGCCTGAGAGTGGGATGGTGTTTTTCATGATTTGGGTGTTTATGGTTGGTTTTGGTTCTTGCGACGGATGTTTTGAGCGTATAAGAAGGGTATATAGATTGTGTAAGCTGAATAGAATTGATTTATCTGTCCTAAAATTAATTCAATTTTTTCAAAATCATAATTTTTGTGAAAAAAAACTTCCCCTAAAGGAAAACAAAATGCAAGAAAGCTACCCGTTGGGCTCAATAACCTGAACCATCCACGTCTCCAACGCAGTTGAGGACCGGCTCTAGGGTTGCAGGTTGCCCGGCGCTGACCGAGAGACGAAGCTCCGATCCCATCCAATCACCGAGGGCAAAACCCGTAAAACGGCCATAAAAGGCCCTTAAATCCAAGAATCCAGTCATCGGGGGGTTCATGGATAGCCACAAAGGAATCGGCTGCCCCGAAGGGGTCCCCGACTGCAGGCATGGCCGACTGACGCCACCGAAACCACCGCAGGGGCCTGGTTCCCGATAAAGGACATCAAGGCGGGTGGGCAGGGTACCCGATGGCAACGGGGTCGGCAAAGCCTGCCCAAAAAAGGTCAAGGGATTCAGGGATGCGCTGTATCGACCGGCGGATAACAGCGGCGCCACCAACGCAGCGGTCGGTTGCCCCCAGGTCCCTACGGTGTAGCCGGCGGGTCCCAAACTGTCGGTAGAGGCTCCTAATCGAGCAACAAGGCTGGAGACCGAGGCCAAGGGCGAAGAACCTGGTAGGCTCAAGGTCAAGGTCAAAGGGTCTGGGTTGGACCATTGATTCGTAAAACGAAGGGCGATTTGAAGGGCGTCGGTGGCATTCACCACCCGGCTTCCATTCACATCGGCCGCTTCCAAAGGCAAACCTGACAATAGGGCCGACCGAGCAAAGTGCCGAGCCACCAACAAGGCATCGGTTCCATTGACGCCGGCAGGGGAGCTGTAGGCCGATGCCCTGACCTTGTAGGTGCCGGTTTCCAAACCCGCAACGCTAAAATACCCCTGGGCATTGGACGAAGCCGCGGCTACCAAGACCCCATCGCTCTCCCGGTAAACCGCTACCGAGCCCTGAACCCCCGTTCCAGCGGCCTGAGCGTAGCGAATTTGACCGGTCAGGGTGGTTTTGAGCCGCATCCCCGACCCTACCAAGGCAAAAACCTGGGGTTGGTTGCCACTCAAGGCCCCTTTGTGGGTGACTTGCAGGGTGTACATGCCGGCCGTTGGGGCCTGTAGGCGGACTTGTTCGATGTTATCCCGGGTATTGTCCCCGGTTTGGGCCGCCGAAGAAGGCTGACCGGACACCAATCGGAAAGGCTCCAACACCGCCCCATCGCTATTCCGAATCAACCGTAGGTCCAAGTCATTCACCAAAACTGGAACCGGGTTGTTGACCGTATAGGTGGACACCGGGGCCGCAGGGTCGTTCCAGGCCATGGTTAGTACCAAAGGCTGTTGTCCATCGCTATAAAAGCTACGCGTATAGGTTGCTCCATTGGCAAGGCTCATGGATTCCAATAAGGTGGTATCCCCTCGACCTGCCATCAATTGAACAGCCCCCTCGGCATTCAACAAACCCCAGCCATATACGGGGTCTGGACCTGGCAAACCGGCTTCCAAAGCCGTATGGCAGACCAAGGCCTTGAGTTGGGCGGAGGTCAAAGCCGGTGGGGGGGAACTCAGCAGGGGAGCATTGAGTTCGGCCCATCGCTGCTGCAACAAAACCAAAGTCCCCGTGACCGCCGGCGAAGCCATGGACGTTCCGTTGTAATTCGCATAGGTCGCATCGCCGGTGGCGGTTGAGGAATAGACACCGACCCCTTTGGCGACGATATCTGGCTTGATACGGCCATCGTCGGTGGGCCCCCAACCGTGAAAAGTGCTGGGAAGGACCTGGGAAGGGCCGGTATAAGGGGCCGTTAACCCTTGGACAGCGCCGATGGTGAGTATATTTTTGGCAACACCTGCATGGGATATGCAATCGTAACCCAATGGGCCACCGTCCTTTTGGCGTGTAACAGTGCTATTCACCCAGTTTCCTTGGCTATTGCTCCAGACCCGGTGGTTGGTGCCCGCCGAAGGTCCCTGTCCACGGTCGTTACCAGCCGCTTTGACGATCAAATAATTGGGGGCGTTGTTGGCAATCAAATCCCAATCCCTGGCCTGCTGGGAATACAACCCAAAATCTGCGCAAACGGTATCGGTCTCACTTCCCCACCAAAACCAACGGCTGCTCCCCAGCCCATCAAAATCTCCGTAGGCCCAACCGGTAACCAAACCATACGAGTGGTTGGACATCAACAGACCTTGGGCTGCGGCCCCGGCCATTTCGCCCTCGTCGTTATTCCAATCGTAGGCGTCCAATTGGGCAGCATAGGCCATGCCTTTGGCGGTGGGTTGTTCGCCAGAGGCAATCATCGTACCCGCTACGTGGGTTGCATGGTTGTCACTGCCTGTAACCGCATCCCTTTGGGTGACACGCCCTACCAATTCCTGATGGGTCGCCCGGACCCCTCCCCCATCCCAAATACCTGCTTTGGGATCATAGAAATACGGCTGAGAGCCGTTGGGGCCGTTCAAACAGCACAAGGTCAAGCGTTGCCCGCTCAGATTAAGTCCCAACCCCCCGCCGGGCCACAACCGATGGGTCCGGCTGGTTTGGGCGGCCCCCAGATTGCTGGTTTCGTAGTAGAGAGGAGGTAGGCCACCAGACCGTAGGGCTTTGAATTCGGCCACGATGCCCTCGGTTTCGAGACGCACTGGCAAATAGGAAGGCAAAACGGACGGAGACTGGGCCAGAAGAAGGCCAGGGGACCAACCCCAAACCAGCAATCCCACCCAAAGCCCGAAAAACAAGACGGAAATCCGATGTTGACCTGTGAATAGCCCGAATAAATCTGGCCTAAATAAACCAAAGCGACGATGCCCCATTCCTCAAATCTACGAAAAAAGGCCACCGTTGGGGTGGCCTTCATCGGGGTGGGCGCACACGGATTCGAACCGCGGACCCTCTGCTTGTAAGGCAGATGCTCTGAACCAGCTGAGCTATGCGCCCCTTGATTACAAAACGAATTTTGGTTTGGGGACCGCAAATATAGGGCAATTTTGCCCCAAACAACCCGTTTCTCTGGATCGCCTCAGCCTTTAACCCACTTTGGGTGCCAAAAGGCTAATTTCAACCCGCACAAATCACATAGAAGCCGATCCCATTGAATCCCATCACCCCCTACTGAGCCTCCGCCAACCCATGCGCTCCGTCTACTACCAAAACAGCCGCTGGAAATTCGTCCTGTTGCTACTCGCTCTCATTATTGGCGCCCTCTCCCTCTATTACACCGACCGTATGGTCCAAAGCGTCCGCAAACAGGAGCGCAAAAACATGGAGCTCTGGGCCAATGCGACACGAGCCCTTAGCATGAGCAGCGAATTTGATGCCAGTCTCGAGGTCCTGGTAGAAATCATCCAAGCAAACGATAACATTCCAGTCATTTTAACCGATTCCAACAAAGCCATTCTTTCGTATAACAACCTAAACGAGATCCTGGCACGTCGTCCCGGCTACCTGGAGCGATTGGTCCAAGAAATGGAAACCCAACATCCGCCTATTGTTATACAAGCCGGACCCGGGATCACCAATTATATTTTTTATTCGGATAGTATATTGTTATACCAACTGAAATATTACCCCCTCTTTCAGCTTTTGGTGATCTGTATTTTCTTGGCCATTTCTTATGCAGCTTTTAGTACCAGCCGTCGGTACGAACAGGATTTTTTGTGGGTGGGGATGGCCAAGGAAACGGCTCATCAGCTAGGAACTCCCATTTCGTCACTCATGGCATTGCATGCCCGATTGGAAGGCGAATCCACGGAAGGAACTCCATCTCCTTCAGGCCCAGCAACGGCCGACCCCGTTTGGGTTTCAACTTTTTCGAAGGATATTGATCGCTTGGAAAACATCGCCGAGCGTTTCTCCAAAATTGGATCAACCCCCGTGCTTCGATTGTCCTCGTTGGAAGAAACCCTCGAAGGCGCCTTGGAATACCTACAGCCCCGTTCGCCCTCCTCGGTTCGCTTTCGGAAGGAGATTGCACCGAATCTCCCACAGGTTCCTCATAACAAATCATTAATGGAATGGGTAATTGAAAACCTTATCAAGAATGCCTTGGATGCCATGCCCCAAGGAGGCGAAATTCGCTTTCACCTGCACGCACTCCGACAAAGCATCGTATTGGATATCAGTGATACGGGGAAAGGAATCCCAAGATCTCGTCACCGAATGATTTTTCGACCCGGCATATCAACCCGCAAGCGAGGGTGGGGCCTGGGTCTAACCTTGGCCAAACGAATTGTTGAATTGAATCACCGCGGCCGCATCAAAGTGCTTCACTCCGAGGTGGGCAAAGGAACCACCTTTCGGATTCAACTACCACTTCGTCAAAACTTGGTCCGCAGCGGATGGCAGAGGTTTCGAAATATGTTAAGTTGGACCTATGGCGGAGTCCTACCCTTCCTTGTGCATG
>RFPG01000119.1 GCA_009926245.1 Sphingobacteriia bacterium
CAGCGCCTTAGCTGTTTGACGTCGATGTAGGCCAAGCCCGTAAAGCACGAAAAGACGAAGAAGTCCCGGACCTTGTTCAGCCTTTCAAATGGCGACTGAAACTCCATCAGCTTCTTCAGCTCGGCCTCGGTTAGGTAGGGCCGGTCCACCTCCTTGAGGCTTAGGGTGATTCCGGCAAAGGGGTCTTTGGCCAACCAACCGTGGCGCATGGCCAGGGTCGTGATCCGTTTGAGGTTCTGCAGGAACTTGGTGGCCGTGTTGTAATTGCAGCCCATTTCGGTCTTGAGGTAGTGGGCATAGCGGGTAATCATGTAGTGGTCCACCGATTTGATGGAAACATCCTCGGCCTTGTAGGTTTTTCGCAAAAAGACCTGCATGTGGTTCTTGGCCGTGTTGTACTTCTGGTAGGTGGCGTAGGAGGATTCCTTACCGATAAGCTGTTTGAGGCCGTTGACATGCTCTTGCCAGGTTTCGATGAGATTCCGGCTCTTGGCGGTCTGGATGCCCAAGATGGCGTCCCTAAGGTCACTGGCCAGGACTTCCTCTTTGGCTGTTAACAGCTCGTTGTACTTCTTGTGGGCCCTAACCCGAATGGAGTCCAGGTAATCGTTAAATAGGCGGGCCTGGTCGCTACGGCCCTTCATTTGGTTGCGGCCCGAATCCCAGTTTTGAGGGTCCAGGTGGCGCTTGAGGGCCATGGTAACCCGGGATCCGTTGATGTTGATGCGGAGCATGATGGGGCATTCCCCGTTTTTCCTGGCTTTGGTGCGGTTGATGTAGAAAACCAGGCTAAAGGTTGCTTTGGATGACATGGAAGTGCATTTGGTTCATGGTGTTCCCCTTTTTGAATGGCAAAAATACCTAAACCCCTTCGGTCAAATAGCACTTAAGTCGTTGATTTTCAGTACGATTATGTTCGTATTTGTTCGTTCACTGGTTACCCTTTTTTGGGTTTTCCAAAAGGGGTAACCAGTTGGAAACCCGGTGGCCGAACAAAAGCGGACTAAAACGGTCTGAAAAAGAACAAAAAAAGTGCGTAATTCCCTGAATTACACACTTTCGGACAGTCTCGGACTGTACTTGGCGGAGAGAGAGGGATTCGAACCCCCGGACCTGTTACAGTCAACGGTTTTCAAGACCGCCGCAATCGACCACTCTGCCATCTCTCCGCCGTAAAGGTACGCCCAAAAGCTGTTTTGGAGCCCATAAACCCCGATATGTACCCTTCAAGACCTAGTAGTTGGGACCTGGACCAACCAAGGGTAATTCATACCGAATCAGGGGCCTTGGGCACCGTGCCAGAGGTCAGGTGCAGAAAGCGCAGGATCAGGAAGATGGCCGACAGAAGCAGTCCACCGGCCAAGGCCATCCACATTCCATACAAGCCGTAGGAACTGTGGAGGACCAGGTAGGTCCCCAGGGGCAGGGCCACAATCCAATACGCTACAAGGACCAAGAGGGTGGGGATGCGTTTATCTTCCATTCCTCGGAGTAAACCCACGCCGAGGGCTTGCAAGCCATCCACCAATTGAAAGGCCGCTGCAATCAGGAGTAGGATGGACGCCGAGCGAAGGACGACGGGGTCGTGGACGTAGAGGGCCGGGAGTTCCCGGTTCCAAACCACAAATGCCAAGGCACAAATGCTCATTAAGGCCAGGGTCATCACCATTGCGACCCATCCAATACGACGGGCCAGCCCCAAATCGCCCAAGCCCCTGGCGTACCCGATGCGGATAGAGGCAGATGCCGATATACCCACCGCCACCATGAAACTCATGGAAGCAATGTTGATGGCCACCTGGTGTGCCGCCAAGGCCTCGGCCCCCAACCACCCAATGACCACAGCCGCTCCGGCAAAAGCCGAGGTTTCGAAGATGAACTGAAAGGCCGAACTCAGACCCAAAACCAACAAGCGAAACAACGGTTGAATACGAACCGACCGAAGGCGGAATCGATGGGACCAATAAACCCTTAATTCCTTCTGATTGAGAACGTACGCCATCATCGCCAAAGCCATGATCCATCGGGCGATGACCGTGGCCCAGGCCGCCCCTTCAACCCCCATGGCCGGAAATCCCCAGCGACCAAAAATCAAAAGGCTGTTCAAACCAATATTCAAAGGAATGCTCAATACGGCGATCATCAGCGCCGGCTTCATCCATTCCAACCCTTCGATAAACTGCCGAAAAGCTTGAAAAAGCATGATAGGCAAAAAGGAATACCCCAAGGCCTGCAAGTAGATCCGCATCCGGCCAGAGGCACGGCCCCCAAGCGTCCAACCATCACCGAATCCACCACCGATTGGGCCATATGGCTCATTTGCCCCAAGATGATGGGCCAAGCCAGAACCCAATGGTCCTTGAGCAGGGTGCGGTTGGTAGGAATCACGACCTTATCGGGTTGGAACGCGGCGAAGGTAGCGAAAGTCCGGACTATTCAAGGGACTTACATGCCAACCTTCCCAACCTGTTGCCAACAATTGCAGCATCATGTCGTAATACAATACAATCAAGGGTCGCGCTGCCTGAATTCGAGCGTCCATGCGACGGTACAAGGCGTGGCGCTCCCGAACATCGGTTGTTTGAAGGGCTCTTTGATAAAGTCGATCGTAGGTGCTGTCCTGGTAGCACGTATAATTCGGTCCGTTGGGGACTTGGTTGGGGCCGTAGGCCAGGGCCAAGTAATTCTCGGCATCGGCATAATCGGCAATCCAACTGGCCCTAAAGAATGACGCCTCTTTCCCGCTGAGCAATTGACGAAGCGCTGGACCTTGGCTCAGTTTGATTTCGACTTGGATCCCGAGCGGGGCCCAGAGGCTTTGCAGGTACTGGGCTATATCGGCGTAGGACGGGTTGGTCTCCAAAACCAACCGCAAGGGACGGGTGGGTCCGTAACCCGCTTTGCGCAAGATTTCCTTGGCCAAAAGAGGCTGGTAAGGATTGGAAGTCTTTGGATTCAAAGAGGTTGAATCAAAACCGGGGAGACCGGGTGGGAGCAGCCCGCCGTGACCTGGATAGCCCACACCTCGGCGCAGGGAACGTACCAAGGTGACCCGATCGGTCGCATGATGCAGGGCCTGCCGTACCAACGGGTTTAACAAAGCTCGGTTGACACCGCTTGCGCTCGAGTCCAAGAGAAATCCCAGGTATTCGGTGTTAAAGTAAGGTCCACGGACCACCTGAAATTGGCCTTCAAAATCAGGTTTGAGTTGCAATTCATCGTCAAAAAATCGTCGTTGAAAAGCAGGTTCCCATCCCGATAACAAATCTATTTTGCCCTGCAAAAAGGCCATGGCGGCGGTGCTTTTGTCGGTCCACTGGTGAATTTGTACGGCCTGCAAATAGGGGAGGCGTTGGCCTCGAGCGTCCTTCTCGAAATACCGAGGGTGGCGGGACAAGACCAGGCCTTCCCCCTCCAACCAGGTACGCAGTGCAAAGGGTCCTGTTCCCACCGGATGGGATCGAAAATCGCGACCGTACCGTCGGGTGGCCTCCGGGGCGGTGACCGAACAATAACCCATGCTCAACAAACCGAGCAGGGGGGGGAAGGGCTGCGAAAGGTGAATTTCCAGGATGAGCGAATCCACCACGATCATGCCCTTGGGGGCCAACTTATCCCGAAAGATCCAAGCCCCCGGCGAGGCCGTGGACGGGTCTTGGAGGCGTTGGAGGGAATACACCACGTCTCCTGCCCGCAGTGGCCTTGTTTTGGCAGGACCAAAGCAGGGGTTTTCGTGGAAAAAGACCGAATCCCTCAAATAAAATCGGTAAAGGCGACCTTCGTTGAGGATTTCCCAGCGGTGGGCCAGGGAAGGCACCGGGTTTTGGTCCGGACCCAATTCCACCAAACGGTTGAACAAAAGCCTCGCTGTCCAATTGCCGGCCTGATCCCGGGCCATGGCGGGGTCCAGGCTTCGAATCGGAGTTTCCTGGTTGTAATGAAAAACATTCAAGGCGGTATCCTGGGAGGGGCTACTGCACCCTGTCCATCCGAGTCCTAAGCATCCTGCCCATCCAAGGCCCGCCCAAACGCTCCATCGAATCAGCCCCAAGGAAGCGCCTAAGGAACGCAGCAGGGCAAGAATCGTCGGTGTATCTTTGGGCTTCAAGCTTCAAAAATACATTGCAGGCCTCACCTCCTTTCCTTCTATTTCTAACCAAGACGACCCTTTATGCCAAACGGTAAAATAATCGCCGTAGCGAACCAAAAGGGAGGGGTTGGCAAGACCACCACCGCCATCAACCTAGCCTCGGCCCTGGCCATTTTGGAATACCGGGTCCTGTTGATCGATGCGGATCCCCAGGCCAATGCTACCTCGGGCCTGGGCATCGACCCCAAAACCGTGAAGGCGGGGCTTTACGAATGCTTGGTCAACGACTTGAACGTTCTCGATACCTGCATCCCAACCCAGGCGGAGCGCTTGAGTATTCTGCCCTCCTCCATTGACTTGGTCGGTGCAGAGATCGAAATGATCAACCGGCCTCAGCGAGAACGGATTTTGGAACATGCCCTCGATGGGGTACTTCAACGATTTGATTTTGTGATCATCGATTGTTCGCCATCCCTGGGGCTGATCACCGTCAATGCCCTGACCGCGGCCCATTCCGTCATCGTTCCCGTCCAATGCGAATATTTTGCTCTCGAAGGTTTGGGCAAATTGCTCAATACCATCAAAATTGTCCAGAGCCGCTTTAATCCCAAACTGAGCGTGGAGGGTATTTTGCTCACCATGTACGATGGTCGTCTAAGGCTCTCCAATCAGGTGGCCGAAGATGTTCGTAACAATTTGGGGCATATGACCTTTGAGACCATCATTCACCGTAACACCCGGCTCAGCGAAGCCCCCAGTTTTGGGGTATCGGTTCTTCACCACGATGCCGCTAGCAAAGGGGCCACCAATTATTTGCTCTTGGCCCGTGAAATTCTTCAGAAAAACAATTTAACCCAAATAGCCCACGAGGAACGTTACCTGGGCGACGA
>RFPG01000120.1 GCA_009926245.1 Sphingobacteriia bacterium
ACCCCGGTACCATCGCTGAACAATACCCCGGATTTTTCGCTGTACATGGGAACGGAATTTTCTGGAGCGTCCTTTAACACGGTTCTTCCTCTCAATCCTTGGGCGGATTCCTGGAACGGGACCTATCTAAGTCGGGTGGTGATTCCGGTCAATACGGCCAACAGGTCCAATATTCGTATTCGTTTCAAATTGCTACAGATCGCAGGAGACAATGCGGCTGATAAAAGGCTGTCGCTACTTCGTGTTGTTGCCAACGGTCGTCAGGTGGGGCCAACCTTGCAGCCCTTGACAACCACCCCGGCCAACAATCCTTTTCAGACCATTGATTTTGGTTTGGATACCACCTATGTAGCGGGTGATCCTTTGATTATTGAGTTGCAGTCCAAATGTCGCTATCGCTTTTTGCCGGCCGCAACCGGTGGGACCGACCGGAACGGTAATTTCATTGACGACATCGTCATTTATAATTCGGTAGCGAATGGGGCCGAGGTGATGGAAGTTACCTATGATCCGCCCTTCCCAACGGCCACGACCCCTGTCACGGCTCGGGCCCGTATTCGCAACAACTCGAATCCAAACTACAACCTGGTTTCGACCACGCTGGACCTGAAGCTTAACGGTGCCTTGGTACAGTCAGTCACCACTCCGTTGACACTGCCTTTCATGAAGGACACCTTGTACACCTTCTCCAATACCTTTAATCTGGGGTTGGGTTCCAACGACCTCTGTGTGGTTTCTTCCCTGCCCAATGGTCAGGCGGATGCCTTCCCGCTGGATGATACATCCTGTGTGGATGCGGTCGGGTTCCCTCTCATTGATAATTTCCCCTATTGCAATAATTTTGATGAGGGTCAGCCTGCTTGGCTTACAAGGAACCCCGTTACCCTACGCAACTCTGGTAACTCGTGGAACCTTGGAACTCCAGTCAAAGGTCTACTTAACGGAGCGGCCTCCGCACCGAATGCATGGTACATAGGTGCAGACAGTACCTACAAGCCTTACGATAGTTCGGCCCTCTACACGCCAATTTTCAAAACGGTCAAGGATTCTTGTTACCGCGTCAAGTTTATGACTCGGTTCATGACGGATTTTTGGGCCAATGACACCTCCAATGCGCCTTTGCACGGTGATGGTGGGACCCTGGAGTATTCCACCGATGGGGGTACCCGTTGGAATACCTTTGGTTACTTGGACACGTTGACCAATGAATGGTACAATGCGATTATTCAGTCCTTGGCGGTTTTTAATTCGCAGCAGAACATCGTCGGGTTCGGTTGGTCCGGTGTCTCCCCCCAGGCCTACGTCCCCATGATGCAGATCTTCAATACCACCGACAATGCGGAGGTGATTTTCCGCTTCCGATTCGCCTCGGACTACGCCTTCCAGGGCGAAGGTTGGTCGATTGATGATTTCTGCTTTGAATTGCTACCAGGGCCCTGTGAGGTCGTGTCGGTTCGCGATTTGACGGCTCAGGGTTTGGTTCTGTCCCAGAATTTCCCCAACCCAGCTTCGGAGCAAACCAGCATTGCCTATTATTTGCCCCGCGGTGGTAAGGCGTCGTTGGAGCTCAGGGACCTGTACGGTCGTCCGGTATGGAGCCGGCAAATGGGGGTCAGCGAGGGCGGATGGTACCAAGAGCGCCTGGAGACCACGGGTTTGGCTCAGGGCCTCTATTACTATACCCTGAACTTTGAAGGTCGTAAATTGACTCGAAAAATGCTTATAACTCGCTAAATCCTTGTATCTTTGCGGTCCTTACCTGAATTTTGAACCCTTCAGCATGAAAACCAATACCCATCCCGAAAATTACCGTCTTGTCATTTTCAAGGATATGTCCAACGAATACATGTTCTTGGGCAAGTCTTGTACCGAAACCAGGGAAACTGGAAAGTGGGAAGATGGCAACGAATATCCCCTGGTCAAATTGGATATTTCCCATAAATCACACCCATTCTACACGGGCAAGCAAGTCCTGGTGGATACTGCGGGTCGTGTCGACAAGTTCAAACAGCGTTACAAGCGTTGAGCTTTTTGAATCATTTTTTGAGTTTCAAACCCGGAGCGAGAGCTTCGGGTTTGTTGTTTGTGGCCATCCTAAGCGTGGCCGTCAGAGGGCAAGGCCATTGTCAGGCTCCCTCGGTTTCGAGTGGCCGGGATACATTGACGGTCATGATGTACAATCTTTTGTATTATGGGGTCAATACAAGCTTTTGTACGAGCGCGAACAACAGTCTTACGACCAAGAATACCCGGCTCCAGACGCTGTTTTCCTACTTGGCTCCCGATCTTTTGGGTGTTTGCGAAATGAGCCCCGTTTCTTCGGTCAATACGGGCTTTCTAAACAATGTTCTGAATACCGGCGGACGCAGTGGCTACCTCCGGGCCAATCTGATGAATCCATCGGGTTCGGAGATCGTATCGCTCTTGTATTACAACAGCAACAAATTGGGAATCAAGTCTCAAACCCCCGTGGCGACCCAGGGCCGCGACATTGCCTTTTATCGGCTGTATCACAAACCGATTCAGCCCAACAACGATACCGTCTGGCTTTATGTGGCGGTTGCTCACCTCAAGGCAGGGGGGACGGCATCGGATATTGCCCAAAGAGGTCAAGAGGCAGGAAGTTTGGTTCAACATTGGCGATCCACCGGACTTCGAGGGAATTTGTTGGTTATGGGGGACTTGAATGTCAGCGCATCCACGGAACCGGCCTTTGATAGCCTCCTAAATGCCGGTTCTGTGCCAAATCACCGACTTAAGGATCCCGTCTCCCGGCTTGGTTCTTGGAGCGGCAATTCCAGCTTTGCCTTGTGGCACACCCAGTCGCCTCGAACCACCTCCAATGGTTGTGCCAGCGGTGGGGGGCTGGATGATCGATACGACCATATTTTGGTGAATGATTTTGTGATGGGGGATAGTGCCGGCATCCGTTATGTCCCGGCCTCTTTTCGGATTTTGGGCAACGACGGGAACCGATTTAACGGGAACGTGAACGGTACGTTTAACGCCTCCGTTCCGGTTGCGGTGGCCAATGCGCTCTACGATATTTCGGATCACCTTCCTGTTGTTCTCAAATTGGCGGTGGGGCCGTCCTTGCCTTCGTCCGTCCAAGAACCAAGCCAGGGCCCGTTCCTTGGACGAGGGACTGGAGATTGGCGTTTGGTATGCGATCCGTGGAGACCGGGTTCTTGGTCGGTCAAGGTCCCAGAGGGCGGACGTGAAGGCCGGTGGGCCTGGGTTTTGCGGGGTTTGGACGGTCGCTTGTTGGAATCCGGAATCCTGGAAAACGAATGCGAGGATGGCCGCATTCAAGGTGTCAACCCGGCGCCGGTGGTTGCTTACTTGGAACTAACCCAAACCCGACTCGGTTCGAATCCCCAAGTCCTTCGTCGTACCATGGGGCCGATTCCAGCTCGTTTGGCGCCCTAGCCTTTCTGGGCCCACTGTTTGCTGCAATCCACCAGAAATTTTAGAATTTCGTTGCGCCCTCGGCCGTTGGTGGCGGAACTCATGAAGGTAGGAGGGAGGCTTTCCCAGGTTTCCAGCATGGCTTTGCCGAAGCGGTCCGCGTTCCGGCTGGCCTGGACCATGGAGTCTTTGTCGGTTTTGGTAAAAACCAAGACCAAGGGTAGGCCCCATTCGCCCATTTGATTCGCAAAATCCAAATCCGCCTTTTGGGGACTCAGCCGGCTGTCGATTAATTGAAGAACGCAGACCAAATTGGGGCGTTCGCGGAGGTAGCGTTTCATCATCACATTCCACGCCTCAATTTCTTTTTTGGAGGCCCGAGCATAGCCATACCCCGGTAGGTCCACCAGGTACATCGAGGTGGCTGGGGGGATTTCAAAAAGAAAATGGTTGATTAGGCGGGTTTTGCCGGGGCTGGCCGAACTTTTGGCCAAGCCCTGATGATGGGCCAAGCGGTTTATGAGGGAGGATTTACCGACATTGGAGCGGCCTATCAGGGCAAATTCGGGGCGATCGGCCGCCGGAAGTTGGTCCATGCGGACTCCGCTGGAGATGTAGGAGGCCTTGACGGGAATGTCTTCCGGTGTTTTTGGGTTCATAGGCCCAAAAGTATGCCTGATTGTTGTGAACTATCTTTGCCCTCCCTTCGTTTGAAGGATAAGCCATGACCTCAAAAACCGAATCCCATTCCGCATCCATCTCCATCAAGCCCTACGGCGAAGGCTCGGATTCCAAAAAGGAACAGGTCGCCCGCATGTTTGATGGCATTTCGGGTCGCTACGATTTGCTGAACCGTTTGCTGTCCATGGGGATTGATATCCGATGGCGTCGTGTGGCACTGCGTATGCTTCGGGAGCGGGGTCTACCTGCTCGGGTTTTGGACGTCGCCACTGGTACAGCCGACTTGGCCTTGGCCTTGGCGACGGACCTTCCGGAGGCTGAGGTGATTGGCGTGGATCTTTCGGAAGGCATGTTGGGGGTAGGCCGCCAGAAAGTGGAGCGCAACGGGCTTCGGTCCCGGGTTCGCCTCGAACAAGCCGATGCCGAAAACCTTCCTTTTGAGGATGGTTCTTTTGATGCGGTGACGGTGGCTTTTGGTGTACGCAATTTCGAAAACCTGGACAAGGGTCTGGGTGAACTCCAAAGGGTGCTTCGACCCGGGGGGCATTTGATGGTCCTTGAATTTTCTAGGCCCACATCGCCTTTGGTCAAAGGCCTTATGAATCTTTATTCACGATCCTTGATGCCCGCCCTTGGGGGGTGGTTGTCCAAAGACAGGGCGGCTTACGCCTATTTGCCAGCTTCTGTTCAGGTTTTCCCCGAAGGCGATGCCTTCGAAGAACGCCTAAAGCAGGCAGGCCTTCAGCCCCTTCGCCAACGGAGGCTCAGCATGGGCATAAGTTCGGTTTATATCGCACGCAAAGGATGAGGACCGCGACGAGGACCTTTTGGCTTGGCTTG
>RFPG01000013.1 GCA_009926245.1 Sphingobacteriia bacterium
GGGCCATGACAGCGGAACCTGTCAACGTAGCCAAATCCAAGACCAGCGAAGGCTTGAACCGCTTGGCATAATGCAAGGCATCCGCCAGAATTAGCCGCCCCTCCGCATCCGTGTTCAAAACTTCCACCGTGGTTCCGTCCGATATCCGAATGACATCGCCCGGGGCATATGCATCGCCCCCAGGACGATTGTCCGTGGCCGGAACCAAGGCGACAACATGCAAAGGCAATTGGTTCGCAGCCACCGCCTGCATGACCGCTCCGACAGCTGCCGCTCCGGCCATGTCACATTTCATCGTATCCATGCTTCCGGGGGTCGGTTTGAGGCTGAGACCGCCGGTATCGTAAACCACTCCTTTGCCAACCAAAACCACCGGTGAGCCGACCGGAGCATTTCGATGTTTGTATTCCATCACTGTGAAGGTCGGAGGCCGTACCGAACCACGGTTGACGGCCAAGAGCCCCCCCATGCCCTCCTTGCGGATTCTCGCTTCGTTCCAAACAGTCACCTTGAATCCGTATTGACGACCGGATCTTTGAAAAGCTTGGGCCAATTCGACCGCACCCAAGGCAGACTGAGGTTCATTCACCCAATCCCTGGCCGAAAAAACAGCCTTGGTAACTTCAACAAGTTCTTGAAGACGATTTTGAGGCAGATTTTCGGCATGAATGCGCAAAGGCGCCGGCCAACCTTCCTTGGGCTTCTTGCGGTAGCGATCAAAGCGATACGAAGCCAAGCACAAGCCTTCCATCAAGGCAAGATGGGCATCCACACCTACTTCTGTGCTGGTTTTCAGGGTCTTGATTTTGTGAGCCCGGCACAAGCGCTCCAACCGGAATCCCGCCATTCGCAGGGCCTCATCGCGGCGATGCAGGGCATCCATCCCATAAGAGGCCTTCTGCTCCTTTAACGCATAAACCCAAACGGCCGCAGGTGCCAAAACCACCTGCACCCATTCCCCTTCGGGATAAGCCACATGCTCGAGGACCGATCGCCATGCGGGCGGTGCCGCGGTACGCAAAGCCTTCACATTTTCAAAAACCAGGGCCGATGCAGTGGAAGCGTTGGCCTTGGTGGACAAAAAAACAGGTATCATAACACGGAATTTAGAGGGTTCAGGTGCCCAGCCATTTTTCGAGGACATAACCAGCCACAAAGGAAAGGGCCGAGGCCAAGGAGCCAAGGATCAAAGTTTCGCTCATGCTGCGCCAGGGTGTCAAGGCAGTAACCCGGCTCTTGAGCCAACCAATCCCTAGAAATCCCGCAGAAGTCAAGGCCGAGGCCACCCAAAACAACGACAGGGAGGCCGGTTGATGAAGCTCGGAAGGATTCCAAAGTGCATGGAAAACAAACATTAACAAGGGAATGGTTCCAACCATCAAGAACGATGCAAAAGTCGCTGCGCCACAGGCCAAGGGAGATCTGTTGTCTTCCACCATTTCCAATTCCTCCTTCATCATGACTTCGATCCAGCGCTCCTTGTCCGCGGTGATGGTATTCACCACTTGCTCGAGCAGTTCCCCTTCAAAGCCTTTGGCCTGGTATATTTCACGGATTTCCTCTCTTTCTTTTTCGGGGAGGTGATCGACCTCCCAGGCCTCAATCGCTCGTTGTTTGCGGTAATGATCCCGTTCGGTTTTTTTGCTGAGATAGGCCCCCACGCTCATGGCGAAACCATCCGCAACCAAATTGGCCAATCCCAGGATCAAAATAACGGCCGTCGACAATCCGGCCCCCGCTGCGGCCGATACCACGGCGAAGGTGGTTACGGAACCATCTATGCCGCCGTAAACCAGTTCCCCCATGTATTTGGACAAAGAGGCCGGCATTCCGTTATCGGTTCGGTGCAAGACCGATTCGTGGTGATGCGGATGAGAACTGCCATGGGGTGCGCGCTCGCTCATGTTTCAAAGATACCGACGAGACCCCCGCAAAATCCCTATTTTTGGCCTTGAACCATCGCCAAAAACCGAACCTATGACAGTTGCTATTGATTTTGACGGAGTCCTCCACGGCTACAGCCAAGGCTGGCAAGATGGCCGTATCTACGATCCCCCGGTGGCAGGAAGCCGAGAAGCCCTGGAGGCCATGAAGGCCCAAGGATGGAAAATCTACATCTACTCGACCCGCAGTAACAAACTTTACCACAAGGAACAATTCAAAGATCAGGAACTAGCCATGAAAACTTGGCTGGAAGAACACAAGATACCTTACGATCGTATCTGGGGTTTTGGCAAACCCATGGCCGAGATTTATATCGACGATCGAGCCCTGACCTTTCGCGGGAATTGGGAGGAAACCCTCCGGGAAGCCCAAGAATTTTCGCCCTGGAACCGACCTCCTAAAAGTCAACAATGACCCCCACCGTCGGCAATAATTGTCCGGCTGTATTGGGAATATTGGAAGCGCGGTAACGACTGGGATCCGAGGGATCGCTCACCAAGGCTCCTGTCACCCGGTCTCGATCTGCTACCAAGAAGGACGGACCTTGGGTCTGCTGATTCAACGCGTTTTGGATATCCAAGTAGAGATTCAGGGCCCAGCCCTTAAATTCCCATTTGCGATCCACCCGAATGTCCAATTGCATGGTCGCACCGCTCCGGTTGGAATTGAGGCGGGTATAATCCAAGAAAGGATTGGCCAAACTGATCCCCCGATCCTGCAAAACGGGCACGTTGGAATAGCCTTTGTAAAAGGACTCCAGGGTCGCCCGAAAGGTCTTGCCTCCAAAGTACTCCACCCCCGCAACCCAATGATCACTGCCCATGAATCGAAGCCCGTTGTTACGATTCACGAATTCACCGTCGGTGGATGTTTTGAAGCCCAACAAGGTGTAGGCGGGCAGTTGATAATACATGCCGGTGTTGGCATTCAAGGTCCAGCGGGGGGCAAAATTATAGGATAACGAAAGCCTCGGCGAAAACTGCTCGAACAAGCGAGAAGTGGAGGGCGCCCAATCGCAGGCGTCCAGGCGCAGTCCTGCACTGGTGACCAAAAGACTTCCAAAATACGATTTGGAAACCTGCCCAAAAAGACCCATGCGGTTAAATCGTAATTCCGACTCAAAGCGGCGACTGACCAATTGGACAGCCCCCGGTCCGGCGGTGCTATCCGCCACCAATTCCTTGGACTCGTTTCGGACGGCGTAACGAGAACGCTCCAAGCTGAGGCCGTAGGATACCTTGAGCCCCGAACGGCTGCGTAACTGATGCTCAAAGCGAAAACGATTGTCGCTTTCTTGGGACTCGTAATCCTGAAGTCGAAGACTGTCCTCGTTGTTATTGAGATGCTTGTATTGAACATTGTTGAGCATGTTCCGACTCAACACAAACGTCATCACACCCGATTTTGCGAAATGCTTGTAAACCAGCCCATTGGTATAATTCCATTGGGTTGTCACAGGCAAATAACCCAATATATATCGTTGCTGATCAACAAGTTCCGTATCCACTTTGGGGTTCAATGCCGGATCGTAACTGAGGTTGAGGGATGTATTCAATTGAAATTGATCGATGGCCCCCAAGCCCACAAAATAAATTTCATTGCGATCATCAATCCGGTGTTTGATTTTGGCCTGAAATCCATTAAAGGTTGGTAAGAACGGGAGTCCTATCGCGGAGAACAAAAACTGCAAATAGCTTCGACGGGCCGAAACTACGTAGGATGTTTTGGGGCCCAAGGGACCTTCGGCAATCAGCCCTATATCGCTGGCGCCTACAATGGAACGGAAGGCAGCCCGATCGGTACGTGCATCTTTTTGTCGAAATTCAAAGACCGAGCTGAGGGCATTCCCCCGGTTGGCAGGAAAGGCCCCGGAGTAAAAATCGACTTCCCGAATCATGTCAACGTTGATAATACCGACCGGCCCTCCGGAACTTCCTTGGGTTGCAAAGTGATTGATGACAGGGACCTCGACCCCGTCTAAAAAGAAGCGATTTTCGTTCGGAGCCCCCCCACGGATCACAATATCGACCGGTTAATGCATCCCGTACCTTCCCGGTGATTTTGCCCTTTTGGGCGTAGGCAGCAGGGGCTGCCCCTGCTAAGAGGACGAGGAGGAGGAGGATCAGGCCCCCAAGGGACTTCAACTTAGGAATGCGATTCATGAATAGGTTCGTTTGGATGATTTTTGGTTAGGTACAACTGCCACCAAGGAATACCCGGGGCTTCGTGGTGCTCCCAATGGTACCCAAAAAAATAGCAGGTCAAAAAGGCCCAAAGGTGATTGGCGGGCAGGGTCCTGGAGCGGTGTTCATTGTCTGGAACAAGGCCGTTGGCTGGATCACTCCAATGCGGAAGGTAGGTTCCAAAATAAAAAAGCTGCAACAGACCCACTATCGACGGAACGATGTAAAACTGGAGCATTGATGTTGGGTCAACGCCCTTGGCTTTGAGCAAATTAAACAAAACAGCGCATAACAAAACCTGGGTCCAACGGACGTAGTAGGTGATGAATTTCCAAAACCAAGGAAAAAATCGCGGCGGGCCAAAATCGGGGTCCTCCTCGGTTCCTACGTAGCGATGGTGTCGGTGGTGTTCTGGCAACATTCGAGACCAGGAATTAAAGGCAAAAGCCCACAGGCAGAGACGACCCACGAGGCGATTCAAAGCGGGACGATGACTCACCGTTCCGTGCATGGCATCGTGAGCCGTGATAAAAAGCCCGGTAAACAAAAAGGTCTGCAAGGCCATCAAAAACCAAAGCAGAGGGTCGGACCAGGACCAAGAAACGCTACAGCCCCCTACAAGAAGTCCAGCCCAAGCCAACATGATCATAGCAGCCAGGACCAGACCCCAACCTTGACGTATCCTACGTTGGACTTTTGCCCGGAACTCCGGGGCGTGGCCAGGGAACGCGGTCTCCCTCAAGGCTTTTCGATTTGTCGAATCAACCGCGATGCATTCGGCGATGTCCATGGCGAAAACCAATCGATCAATCGACCCTTTTCGTCTACCAGATACTTCTGGTAATTCCACCAAATTCGGGTGGAAAATGCCCCGTTGAGTTGCTTGGATGTTAACCATTCCAGCACCGGATCCTTCTTGGCTCCACGGAGGGTTCCTTTGGCCAGCATCAAAAATTCAACCCCGTAATTGCGAAGGCAGTGTTCGCTGATTTGGGCACCGTCCAGGGGCTCCTGCCCGATAAAATCATTGGTCGGAATCCCAACCACGAGCAATCGTCCTTTGTAACGATTCTGAAGATTTTGCAAGTCCTTCAATTGGGGAGCCAGTCCGCAACCGGTGGCCGTATTGACCAACAAGACCTTTCGGCCACGAAAGGCATCGAAAGAGATGGTTTTGCCTTCGAGATCCAGGGCCTTTAATTGATAAAAATCCATTGTTGTGGTAGGGGGTGAGGCGGCTTGAACGCAGCTAAAAAGATAAAAACCCAGCCCAAAGGAACCCAGAACGATCCAAGACACGGTCCAAACGCGCTTCCTCGTCCAAAGTTGAAACAATCTCATGGGGCTAAACTACTTTGAAAAACAACGCAGACGAAGGGTTTGTTTGCTACCCGAGGTCAAGAGGCTTAATTTTGGTGCATGCTGGGGAAAATTCTTCGATTCCTGCTGGTCTTGTGGTTGAGTACCCTGGGCCTCACCCTTCTCTACCGATGGATACCGGTCCCCCTGACCCCTCTCATGGTTTTGCGCTTGTTCGAGGACCCTCAACCCGGCCAGGTTCATCGTTGGTACAGGGATTGGGTGCCTATGGAAGAGGTTTCTCCTCATTTGGTCCAGGCAGCCGTGGCCGCCGAAGACCAACACTTCATGAGCCATAACGGCTTTGATCTGGACGCGATTCAAAAGGCATACCGTCGGAATCAAAGCGGAAGAAAACAAAAGCTAGGAGGATCCACCATTTCGCAGCAAACCGCCAAAAATGTCTTTTTGTGGCCGGCCCGAAATTATTTGCGCAAGGGCTTGGAGGTTTATTTCACCCTGACCATCGAATGGCTATGGCCCAAGCGACGGATCATGGAGGTTTACCTCAATAGTATTGAGATGGGGCCGGGAATCTACGGGGCCGAGGCGGCAGCTCAGCATTACTTCAAGAAACCGGCGATCCGACTGACCAAGCGAGAAGCGGCCCTCTTGGTTGCTGCCTTCCCCAACCCGCGTCAACGCAATCCCTCCCAACCGACGGCCTACCTGCGACGACGGGCCTCCAAAATTCAACGACTGATGCGTCAAATTGGGCCTGTCCAATTCGATCCATAGCCCGATCCTTCCAAGTCGTGAAAAAAATCGATCGCTATTTGGGGCGAATGTACCTGGTCAATTATGCAGGGGCACTGGGAGTCTTTGTTTTGATTGCCATTGTATTTGACCTAACGGAGAAACTTGACGGGTTCTTGAAGCATTCATTGGGGGTGTCCCAGGTTTGGAAAGAATACTATGTCCACTTTATACCCTATTACGCTAATTTGCTGAGTCCCCTGTTCGTATTCATCGCCGTGATATTTACGGGAGCGCGTTTGGCCCAGCGTAATGAGATCATAACATTACTCAATGCAGGTTGGTCCTTTGGCCGAATTAGCAGGCCATTCTTGGGGGCTGCCCTTCTCATTGGTGGACTCAACTACGTTTTAAGCAATTTTGTTTTACCTCCCTCCAACCGAGCCCGAATCCGTTTCGAAAGCCAATACCTCCGCGATCCGGGTTACAGCCATTCCAGGCATCGGCACTTGCAGACGGCTCCCGGCCGCCTGGTCTATTTGGAATCGTATTCACACGGTGATAGCACGGGCTATCGATTGGCGATGGATCGTTTTGTTGGGGGACAGTTAATCAACCGACTAAGCGCCGAACGACTGGTTTGGAAAGCATCTTGCCAGTGCTGGATGCTCACCCAGGTGACCCAGAAATCCTGGAAAAACCATCAAATGAAGGTAAGTCAATTCGACACCCTCTATCGAAAAACAGGCTTCCGGCCCGAAGACTTTGGCACCTCGCTGGCTGCCGATGCCTTTTTGTTGGATCGTCAAGAGTTATTAGCCACGATTCGGGAACTCGAACGCAAAGGCAGTGAACCGACCGAAGCTTTTTGGGTGGAACATTATTCAAGGCTTGCCATTCCCTTTTCGGCGCTCATTTTTACCATGATGGGGCTCAGTCTGTCCACCCAAAAAAAACGAGGAGGGATGGGGCCTGCCTTGGGATGGGGATTGGGTCTTTGTTTTGCGTTTATTGTTATGCAACGATTTAGTCTCACGTTTGCCGTCAAAGGAAATTTATCGCCGTTATTAGCTGCCTGGACGCCCAACATCCTCTTTGGTTTGGCGACGGCCTACCTCTATCGCAAAGCGCCACGCTAAATACCCAAACATCATGCCCAAAGGCTTCCGCCTACCTGCCAAAGGCTCCCAGATGCTTGCTCTGGCCGAAATGCACTTTATTGTATTTATTTGGGGGTTTACCGCGATTCTGGGTAAGTTGATTCAAGTCGAGGCCCTCAACCTCGTTTGGAACCGTGTCGCGATCACCGGACTATTACTGGCGGCTTGGGCAGCCTACCGCCGGGTACCCTTACGCGTGCACACCACCACCGTTCTTCCCATGATGGCCACCGGGCTCATCATTGCCGCCCATTGGGTGACTTTTTACCATGCCATTCGAATCTCCAATGTTTCTTTGACCTTGGCGGGCCTGGCAACCTCCTCTTTTTGGGCTAGCATGCTCAAGGCATTGTATGCGGGTAAAAAACCCGCATTACGAGAATGGCTTTTGTCAATGGTGGCGATCGTCGCCATGCTTCTTTTGACCCGCGTTCAACAATTTCCGGCCTTCGCTTGGTGGACAGCCTGCTTATCGGCCGTGTTGGCGGCTTGGTTTGCGATAATTAATGCCCGTTTTACGCGGATTGAAGAACCCCTTCGGGTGGCCTTTTGGGAAATGTTCGGAGGCTGGCTGGGGGTTTCGGCTTGGATACTTTTGGAAACTCAAATGGGTCCGTTGTTGCCCGGCCTGAAAGGCTCGGACACAAACCCCCTATGGCCCTGGCAAATACCGACCGTGAGCGATTGGTTTTGGTTGGGACTGCTGGCCTTGGTCTGTACCTGTTATCCCTTTGTGGCCAGCATTCGGCTGATGCGTCGTATTGATCCCTTTAGTTTTGTGTTATCGGTTAACATGGAACCGGTGTACGGGATTTTTCTGGGTTGGCTGCTGTTCCGCAACAGCGAACAAATGTCCCCTGCTTTTTATGGGGGCACGCTCCTCCTCATTGGCGCCGTTGGCGTCGACGCCTGGGCCCAACGTTACCGGGATCGCTTGGACCGTTGACGCAAGTACCCTTCGAGTACATCGCCAAATCCGTTTTGGCAATCCGCCTCGATCAGATCAATTTTGAGTTGACCGCAACGCAAACGTAAATCTGATGTGAAGTCCTTGTAGGCCTGAACATAGGCCTCCCGGTATTCAGAAGGATTCAACTTCATTTCCAGACCGGATTCGGGATCTACCAAACGATACGGCCCTTGATTCCATTCAAAACGCGCCTCTGTTTTTTGATCCAAAACATGAAACAACAAGACTTCGTGTCGGTTATAGCGCAAATGCTGCAAGGCCGAAACCAAGGCGTCGGGTTGCAATCCGGGCTCAAAACAATCGCTGAAAACCAAAAGGAGGCTCCTGGATGGCATGGTTTCAGCCAATTCATGGAGTGATTCTACCAAGGCGGTTTTCTTTCCGTAATCCTCGGCTCTTGCGCTCAACGCTTTTTGGAGATGCAACATCAATGTATGATGATGCGATTTGCCCAATCCGGGCCTGACCAAACGGCGCAATTGTGAATCGCATAGCATCAACCCGTAGGCATCCCGCTGACGACGAAAAATATGGGTCAAGGCAGCCGCCGTTCGAAGTGAGAATTCCCATTTGCTAGTCCCTCTGGGAGGGTAGAACATGGACGCCGAGGCATCCACCAAAAGATGGGCTCTTAGGTTGGTTTCTTCTTCGTAACGTTTGGTAAAGTACTTATCGGTTCGGGCCAAGAGTTTCCAATCCAGGTGACGGGTGGATTCCCCGGTATTGAAAAGGCGATGTTCTGCAAATTCAACCGAAAAACCATGATGGGGGCTTGCGTGCAGACCTGTCAAAAATCCCTCAACGGCCTGGGCCGCCTTAAAATCGAGAACCCCTGCCGATTCCAAATCAGCAGGGGTCCACGCATCTTTTTGGTCAAACGCCATCACGGGTTCGTCCTAGGCTTGAATTATTTGGCTTTGGACCGACCCTCCACCCATTTCACGGTATCCAAAACCAAAGCGGAGGCCGTAAAAATGGATGAATAGGTACCCACAATAAGCCCCAAAAGAATGGCAAAGGAGAAACTCTTGATGACATCCCCACCAAACAGGAACAAGACCACCACCGTAATCACCGTCGTAAACGCGGTAATAAGAGTACGGCTCAGGGTCGTGTTAAGAGCTCCGTTCATGATTTTGATATCGGCAGTTAATTTCCGATCCGCCAAATCTTCGCGGAGTCGGTCAAAGACAACCACCGTATCGTTAATGGAGTAACCCACAATGGTCAAAATCGCCGCGATAAAGGCTTGGTCAATTTCCATTGAAAAAGGCATCCATTTCCAACCCAGCGAGAACACGGCCAGGACAACGAGCACATCGTGCGCCAAAGCCACTGTGGCACCCAAGGCATATTGCCACTTGCGGAAGCGGATAACAATATACACAAAAATCGCGATCAAGGCAAAAAGAATGGACCAAACAGCCGAGGCTTTGATGTCATCCGCGATGGTGGGGCCCACCTTCTGGGAACTCATGAGGAATTGATCCTTGAAACTTGCCTGATCAGGGGCCTGGGCATACAGCCCCTTCAAGCCTTCCCACAATTTGTTCTCAACCTCCAGATCCACGGTTTCACTGTTATCCTGGATTTTGTAGGTGGTCGTCACTTTGAACTGACGATCGCCCCCAAAGGTCTTCACCTCGGGTGCAGAACCAAATTCTTGAGCCAAGGCAGATCTTATTTCGCTGGCATTCCGATCGCTATCCAAAGCGACCACATAACTGCGGCCTCCTTTGAAATCAACCCCCAGATTAAAGCCTTGCGTCGCCATGGAAACAAGACCCGCGACAATCACCGTGAGCGAAACCCCGTACCACAACCTTCTTTTACCAAGAAAATCAAAGTTCAGGTTGTTAAATAAACCCAACGACCAAGCATTGCCGAATGATATGGTTTTGCCTTTGGCAACATAGTATTCCATAATCATTCGGGACAAAAACAAAGCCGCAAACAAGGAGGTCAAGATCCCCACAATCAACGTCGTCGCAAAACCCCGAATCGGACCCGAACCAAAGACATACAATACAATACCCGTCAAGATCGTGGTGACGTTGGCATCAATAATGGAGGAATAGGCATTGGAAAAACCATCGGAAACAGCCTGTCGCATACTCTTGGAACGGGCCAACTCTTCGCGTATCCTTTCAAAAATCAGAACATTCGCATCAACCGCCATACCAATGGTCAAAACAATACCGGCGAGACCTGGCAGGGTTAGGACCGCCTGAAGGGATGCCAAGATGCCAAAGATGAAGAAAATGTTCACGAAGAGTACGGCGTTAGCGATCATACCCGATCCCGCATAATAAACTGCCATAAAGACCAAGACCAACAGGAGACCCAAAACAATGGACCACAAACCGCTTTGAATGGCTTCTTTACCAAGGCTAGGACCCACAACCGCTTCTTCGACAATGCGAGCCGGTGCAGGCAATTTACCCGCCTTCAAAATATTAGCCAAGTCCTTGGCCTCTTCAGTGGTGAAATTACCGGAAATAGAAGACATCCCCCCGGAGATTTCAGACTGAACGGTCGGGAACGAATAAACATAGTCGTCCAAAACAATGGCGACCGACTTGCCGATATTATCGGCCGTCATCCGCCTCCAACGCTTGGCGCCTTCGGCATTCATGGTCATGGAGACCTCCACCTTGCCAAAGGGATCAATGGATTCACGGGCATCGGTCACCACATCGCCTTCCAAACCAGCCTTGTCCTCATTCCCACGCTTCTTGAGCGCGATCAGGTCAAAGAATTTGTTACCGTCACCACGGCCTTTGACCGTCCATAATAGTTTGAGATTGCGAGGCAAAAAGTTGCGGACTTCGGGGCGGGCCAGCATCGCATTGACCACCGTGGTATCCCTGGCTGCCGAAGTACCCACGACCGGGCCCTGGGAAACTTTGGAGCTGCCGTCTTTGTCTTGGAAAATAGCTGGCATCAAAACCGCGAACAAGGGATTCTCTTGACGGGTCCGCGCCAGTCCTGCCGCGGAGGTATCACCCGCTGCAGAGGTATCGGCTGCTGCCAAATTTTGCATCAAGGCGTTGTCCGAAGGAGCGGCCGTATCACCAGGCGCAGTGGTCGTTGACGAACCCGAAAGCGTCGTGTCGGCTTTGACTGTCGTACCCAGTTTGGTTTCTGCGGCCAAGTATTTATTGACTTCAACCATTCGATCCAAAACCTCTGCTGCCTCGAAGGTTTCCCAGAATTCCAGCTTCGCGGTCCCCTGCAAGAGCTTGCGGACCCTGTCTGGGTTATCCACCCCTGGCAACTCGATATTGATTCGACCGGAACCCTGTTGACGCTGAATATTGGGCGCAGTGACCCCGAACTTGTCAATACGGGTGCGCAGGATATTAAACGAACGATCGATGGCGCTCTCGGCCTCGGCACGAATCACCTCGATCACTTCCTCATCGGTGGCATCAAAATTGACCCGACCCTGATTCTCGCGGGTTGCAAAAATGCTGGCCAATCGGTTGTTGGGAGCCACTTCGCGGTAAGCCTGAACAAACAGGGTTACAAAATCAGATTGGGAACTCGATTGACGTTGGGCTGCCAAATCCATGGCTCGGTTAAAGCCAGGGTCCTTGCTTTGGTTGCTGAGGGCCCGAATCACGTCTTGAACCTCCACTTCCATTACCACATTCATCCCGCCCTGAAGGTCCAAACCCAGATTCAACTTTTGGTCACGGACTTCGGCGTAGGTGAATTTTTTGAGCCATAGAAAATTAAAAACTTCCTGGTCTGCAATGGAATCGAGGTATCGACGCTCCATGGCCTCGTCGCCTTTGGCATAAGCCTTGGCTTTTTTCTCAACGTTGGAGGCAATCCAGGTAAAACTGAGTTGATAAATACAAATAAGTGCAAACAAAGCGGCAAACCACCGCACAGCTCCTTGGGCTTTCATAACAATTAAAAATTTAAATTAAACAATCGAATATGGGTCGTTTTCCGAATGCTTGACCCCATGGAAGGCATTCGAAACGGAGCGGAATACTATTTAGGGAGCCCGTCCGAAACCGACGTTGCCTTTGCCCTTGAAGGGTGCAGCAACCAATTCTTCCGTGAATTCAACCTTGAAAAACCTTGAAAAAGAAAAGGAAACCTTCCACTCTTTGGGGGCCTCCAGGGGATCCGACCCCTTCAACCCTTGTTCCTCCAAACCCGTTTGGCCGCCTTGATGATGCCAGGGCTGAAAAAAGGTTGGGTTCTCTTCTGAATGTTCCTGTCCAGAACCTTCGGAGGTCGTTGGAGGGTCTGGAATCGGCGAAACCTCCCTGTAAGAAGCGGCTTTGACCGAACCAGAGGCTGCAAGACTTAGCCAGAGCAAGCTCAAAGCCAAGCACCCAACGCCCAGGGAGGCCGATACCGATCGAAAAGTAATCCGGGTGAACATTTTTGCCAAAAGGATAGCAAAGATAACCCCAAGCAGGACTGATACCTTCCCTAAGGAAGAACCAGAAAGCGTCCCTGCAGGGGCGATCCCGAGGGTCTGTGGACGCGGAGTAGGTACATGCCAGGGGCGATCCCATCCAAGCTCAGGGTCCCTCCCAAACCATGCCCGTTGGGGGTTTCGTGTGCTTCAACGGCAGAACCCTGGCCGTGGATTTTGCCCTGTAAATCCGTAATTTCCCACGAAACAGCCGGATTTTCCACGCCCCTATCGGAAATCCCCTCCTCTTCCTCGATCAACCAATGCAAGCTTTGCCCAGCACGAACCGGATTCGGCTTGAGCGTGGACCTTGGGCCACCCAGCAGATTCCTTACCGAAGATGTTACCATAAACCCGGTGGTACCGGCACTAAAGGTGGTACTCTGGTGGGATGGGTTTTGGGCACTCAGGGTCACGGGTACGGTGACCGAATGCATCCCAGGGTGCTCGCATCGCAATAAATAGCTTCCCCAGGGGAGTCCAGAGAACTGAAAAGACCCCGTTGAACCCGTCAGGGTTGAGCGTCGAAAAGACAAAGGCACCGAGCCATTGGCATTCAATAGC
>RFPG01000121.1 GCA_009926245.1 Sphingobacteriia bacterium
CACCGTTAACTTCCCGCCCCAAAAAAGCAACGGCTAGTCCCAAAATCATGGTAATCAAATAGATAAAAGGGCTGCTATGATAGAAAATTCGGGGGTGCACCGATAGAATCACCAACATAATCCCCCACGAACTCAGAATCCAAACCATTTGTTTGCCGTAGTTCTGATCCAAGTCCCAAAGGTGGCGATGCGAAGGATTATAAACCGCCGCGTAGATGGCGATCCAACCAATCAGACAAAGGGCCGCATAGGTCCATAACAACGGTTTGTCGATGAACTGAAAGACGCTTTTTTCTTCACGAACGACGCTCATAATCGTTTGGTTGAGGCGGTATCCATGCCAGCGGGCAAGATGCGGGCTTTGAGGAGTCGTTCTTCGAGTTCGGTGCGGCGGGTTCCGCCCCGAAGGTATTTTTCGATCATAAGGCTGGCGACCGGTGCCGCCCAGACCCCTCCGAAGCCGGCGTTTTCGACAACCACCGCGATCGCAATTTTGGGGTTATCGCGGGGGGCAAAGCAAACGAAGACGGCATGGTCCTCGCCGTGGGGATTTTGGGCCGTTCCAGTTTTACCGCAAACCACGATGCTGTCAATTTTGCCGTAGGCCGTGGCGGTTCCCATGTCCACAACTTTTTGCATGGCATCCTGGACCACATTGAAATGCCTGGCTTGAACCGGTATTTGATAGGATTGCCGGTACTTCATTTTTTTCTGACCGGTGACGCCGATGCTCCTCACAAGGTGCGGGGCGTGGTATTTTCCTTTGTTAGCAAAGATGGCCATGGTATGGGCCATCTGAAGGGGCGTAATTCCAAATTCTCCTTGGCCAATGGATAGAGAAATGATCGTGGATGATTTCCATCGGTTTTTGCCGTAGATTTTGTCGTAGTATTCGGGACTGGGCAGAATGCCTTTGCGTTCATTGGGCAAGTCGATTTCGCACTTGCGTCCAATGTTAAATTTTTGCATGTAATCAAACCAAACCTTGTAGCCGTCTCTGGGCTTGAGGCCTCGGTTTTGGTCAACCATGGTCTTGAATACATAACAATAGTAGGGATTGCACGAAAGTTGGATAGACTCTTCGAGGTTGAGGGCTACGTGTTTGTGGGTGCATTTGACCACATGCCCTGCAATAGCGTAGCCTCCCCCGCAGGGAAAACGCGATTCAGGCCCGATTAAGCCCAGTTCTTGACCGATCAAGGCCTGCAGGGATTTGACGATGGACCCTGGAGGGTACATGGCTTGGAGGGGTCGATTAAAGAGAGGTTTGAGCGGGTCTTTTTGGAGGCGTCGGTAGTTTTTGCCTCGGACATTTCCTACCAGCAGGGCCGGGTCGTAGGATGGGGTGGATACCATGGTGAGCACCTCACCGGTAGATGGCTCAATCGCCACCACCGATCCTCTTTTGTTGGCCATCAATTGTTCGGCATAGACCTGAAGCTCAATGTCCAAACCCAGATGTAGGTCTTCACCTGGGATGGGGAGGGAGTCAAAAGCCCCGTCTTTGTAACGACCCACTTCGCGGTTGTGAACATCCACATAGCGGTACTGAACCCCCCGCTTGCCTTTGAGGTAGTTTTCGTAGGTTTTTTCTAAACCACTGATGCCAACATAGTCCCCGGAATTGTATTCTCCATTGGATTTCTCAATTAACTCTGGGGAGGCTTCACCCACATACCCGAGGGCATGGGCTGCCGCAGGATAGAGGTAGGTTCGGACGGTTCGTGTTTCCGCATAAATTCCACTAAAGTCGTGGAGTCCTTCTTGGATTTGTGCAAAATCTTCGACCCGTATCTGCGCATGCAACAAGGTGGGTCGAAAGCGGGAATAGGTGGCGGCTTTGCGGAGTCTCAAAGCAAGTTCGTCCAAAGGCAGGCGAATCAATTCAGCCAGGCGGGCGGTATCTAGGGGTTGAGGCAATTCACCGGGAACCACCATCAAATCGTAAATCGGACGATTGACAACGATTTTTTTGCCATTGCGATCAAAAATGATGCCTCTGGGTGCGTAGGCATTGACTCTTCGGATGGCGTTCTGTTGGGCTAACTCGTGGTATTTATGGTCCAGGATTTGGACGGTGAGTAATCGAATCAAAAAAATAGCCAGCACGACGACCACGGTCCACACCAAGACCATGGTACGGTTTTCCATGGCAGGTTCCTTGTTGTAGGATGGGTTCATAGGGCTGAACCTTTTTATCGCGCTGACTTGGTTGGGTTGGTCCATTGCAGAATGGACCATAGCAGACCAAAGACCAAAATAGAACTCGCAAAAGCTTTGAGCAATGCATAGCCCAAATTCGCCATGCGAAGGCTTTCGAGAAGGTACAAAGCCGCGTGATGGATAAAAATCAGGCCGCCCGCATAACTGAGCAGGGAACGGAATTCGAGATCCCGCAGGTCCGGGTCCGGATGATCTTGAAGCGTGACCGGAGAAACGGTCAGTCGGATCCAATAGGAGCGTAGGTAGATGACCAAGGTAGAAACCATTGCGTGGATGGCTCCGCTTTGGAGCGAGCTATCAACCCACCAGCCAATCCCAAAAGCAACAAGCATTTGCAGGGCCAGGTTCCAACCCAGAGGTAGCCAAACCAAGGCCATCACATAAATCATCGGATTGATCAGCCCCATCCAATGGATGCGATTGAAAACGCCCCCTTGCAGGAGCACGACTGTAATCAACAAAAGCCAAGGGCTGCGGTTCATGGGGCCTTCTTTTGTTTAATTTTGGTCAGGTAGGAGTTCTTCGCGCTCTTTTTGAAACATAGGACGCATCACCTGCACATGATCCAAGCGGTGGTAGTCCACCGATAACATAACTCGAATTTTGTAGGTAATGGCCCCGGGTACGGTTTCAATTCGGTCGATGCGCCCCAGCCGAAGGCCCGGAGGATAAACCGATGAATAGGTGCTGCTGACCAGCGAATCACCTACTTTGATGGGGATATGAATGGGAAAGTCCATTAATTCAGCATAGCGTGTGGGGCCTCCGGTCCACACCAAGGATCCGGTTGTTTGGGAGGCAGTGTGCAAGGCACTGGTTCTTAGTTTTGTGTTAATCAAAGGGATAACACGGGCAAAGCGTGGTGAAACGGCTTGTACCTGCCCAACGATTTTACGACCCTGTACCACGGCCATCCGTGGCTGAATACCATCCATGGAACCTTTGTCCAGCAGAAGGTAATTGTGTTGCGCATTGGTGCCGGCATAGAGTACCCGGGCCGATCGGATCAGATCCACCCGCCATGTGGTATCCGACCAGGTTTCGATCGCTTGGGTTTTTTGGAGAGAATCCGCGATGACAAGGGAATCCGATAGGAGCTGTCGAAGCAAGGCCAACTCTTGATTCAATCGAAGGTTTTCGTCGTCCATGCGCCAAAAACGGGTCGCGCGGTGTATCATGGACTGGTAGGAGCCTGCCGTCTCTATTTGCCATTGATTTAGGCGACTGCGATGATAGGCTTGTTCAGAAAATGTTATCCAGGCCCCGATGGATTCGAGGAAAATCAACCATAAGAAAAACCTGTACCTGAACAGCCAAATCGCCAATGCACCCATGAAGGAATCAGGTCATCAGGAACTGGAAACGATGAATATTCTTGAGGGCAATCCCGGTTCCGCGGACGACGGCGCGCAGTGGGTCTTCGGCCACGATCACCTTGAGTTTGGTTTTGGCGCTAATGCGTTTGTCCAGCCCACGGATCAAAGCACCGCCCCCCGTCAAATAGATTCCCGTTTCGTGAATATCCGATGCCAATTCCGGGGGGGTAATTTCGAGGGCCTTTAAAATGGCACCTTCGACCTTGGAAATGGATTTATCCAAGGCCGTGGCGATTTCGGAATAGGTCAAGGAAATCTCGCGCGGTATGCCGGTCATCAAATCCCGACCGCTCACCATCATAGGCGGTGGTGGATCGTCCAAGGTGGTCAGAGCCGAACCAATATTGATTTTGATCATTTCGGCGGTACGCTCACCTACCAACATATTGTGTTGACGACGGACGTATTCCAAAACATCGGCCGTGAATTGGTCACCGGCAACGCGGATGGATTCATCGCAAACAATCCCTGCCAAAGCAATGACCGCGATTTCGGAGGTTCCGCCTCCGATATCAATGATCATGTTGCCTTTGGGTTCTTCGACATCGATGCCAATACCAATGGCAGCGGCCATGGGTTCATGAATCAGGTACACTTCCTTGGCTCCGGCATGTTCGGCGGAGTCCCGGACCGCTCTCTTTTCGACTTCGGTGATGCCCGAAGGGATGCAGACCACCATGCGAAGCGAAGGGGCAAAGAACCTTTTGGTGGGGTTGATCATGCTGATCATCCCCCGAATCATGTGCTCGGCAGCGTGAAAGTCTGCAATCACCCCGTCCCTCAGAGGGCGGATGGTCTTGATGTTTTCGTGCGTTTTGCCGTGCATTTGTTGGGCCTTCTTGCCGATGGCAATCACCTTCCCGGTGTTTCGGTCCAAGGCCACAATCGAAGGCTCGTCCACCACAATAGTGTCCTTGTGAATAATCAATGTATTCGCAGTACCCAGGTCAATCGCAATTTCCTGCGTAAAAAGGTCAAATAATCCCATATCAAAAATCGTAATTGGAGCGAATCTAATGCCGGACGGAGCGTTCTCCTCCTTAATGTTTGAAATGTCTTCGTCCGGTCATGACCATGGCCATGTTGTTGCGATCGCAAAAGTCAATGCTATCCTGGTCCTTAACCGAACCACCGGGCTGGACCACCGCTCGGATACCCTCCTGAAAGGCCACTTCAACGCTGTCGGCAAAGGGAAAAAAGGCGTCACTGGCCATGACAGCGCCCTGAACATCAAAATCAAAAGTCCGGGCTTTGTGGGCTGCCTGGCGCATCGCATCTATTCGGGAACTCTGCCCGGTACCCGAACCAATTAATTGACGA
>RFPG01000122.1 GCA_009926245.1 Sphingobacteriia bacterium
GCGCTTGTGGCGCGCATCGCCTATCGCCCGCAGAAAGCCGGCAAGCCGCCCGTGACCCTCGCCATGCTGGCCGCGGGCTACAAATTCATCTGGCGCAGCCCGATCATTCTGGGCGCGATCACGCTTGATCTCGTCGCCGTCTTGCTGGCGGGCGCGACGGCGCTGCTGCCGATCTTCGCGCGCGACATTTTCGAGACGGGGCCCTGGGGCCTTGGCCTGTTGCGGGCCATGCCCTCCGTGGGTTTAAGCGGTTTCGTTTCCTTGCAGATCGTGGGGGATCCCTTGATTCGCCGCCTGCGCCAAGGTCTGCATGTTCGGACCCTTGCCTTGGATTCCCTGCATCGTTGGGCTCGCTTGGAATGGATGGGCGGGCTTCCCTTGGACTCGTTGAAAGGTTGGCATTGGGAGCTCCATGGTCCCGGAATCGACGCTCGAGGTGAATCGGAATCCCAATCCTTTGTGATGGAAAATCCTCCATTATGGTGGCCGTCGGGTATGGGGGAACCTACCATGGTTGGGGCTGTCCTGAACCTAACGGATGAGATGGGGCGGATCCGATTAAGCGATTCCTTGCATTTTGGGATTCGCCGTGTGGAATGGGTTCAAGAGGCGGATTCTGGGGGGCGTTCCTTTGGGTTTAGGGTCAACGGCAAAGACTGTTATATCAGGGGAGCCAACTGGGTTCCCCATGATATTTGGCCAGCGGAAGCGGATACCGCCCGTAACATCGCTCTTTTGGAAAAGGCCGTTCAAGGCAATCTCAACCTGTTACGAGTTTGGGGTGGGGGACACTATGCGTCGGAGGATTGGATGAATCGTTGCGACCGTTTGGGTTTGATGGTTTGGCATGATTTCCCTTACGCCTGCGCCATGTTCCCGTTGGATTCTGATTTTCGTGAAGAGGCCTTGGCCGAAGCCCAGGAGCAGATCATTCGTCTGCGAAGGCATCCGTCCCTGGTCCTTTGGTGTGGGAACAATGAGAGCGAAGAAGGTTGGTTGAATTGGGGTTGGGTGAAGGAGATGCGTTATTCGGAGGCTGATTCGTTGCGGGTATGGCAGGCGTATCGCGATTTTTTTCACAGGGATTTACCCCAACTTGTACGTGATTGGGATGGCGATCGGCCCTACCATCCATCGTCTCCGGCCAACGGTTGGGGTCGGGATATCGCTTATCGCGAAGGCGATGTGCATCAATGGGCGGTTTGGTGGGGGATGAAACCCTTTCGCCATTACGGGGAACGAATCGGTCGCTTTGTTTCGGAATTTGGTTTCCAAGGATTTCCAACTCTTGAATGCATGCAGGAATACGGTTGGGATCGCTTTGCTGATTTGAATGATTCGGTGTTACGAATTCACCAAAACCATCCACGAGGTTTTGAAACCATTCGGGATTATTTGCGACGGGATTATTTGGGGCCCTATGCATCACGGACCGATTCGGCCAGCGACCGCGATTGGATTTATTGGTCTGGTATGTTGCAATCGGACGCCATGGAATTCGCGATCCGATCCCAACGACAAGCCCGCCCTCGCTGTGGTGGTTCCATTGTTTGGCAGTGGAACGATGCCTGGCCGGTGGTTTCGTGGAGCCTCTTGGATTATACGACCCGTCCCAAACCGGCTTGGTTTGCGGTGCGCAGAGCCTATGCGCCTACGTTACCGGATTTACCTTCGGGTCAATGGGATACGATGTGGCATTGGCCTTGCAGTATGGATCAAATTTCCCATCGTTGGGAACGCATCACTGCCGATTCTGGGCATTTGATTTTGCGTTCGGCGGTTCCTGTTCACCGCCTTTGGTTGCAAGCGGACGGGTTGGTTTGGGGGGATAACAGTTTGGATTTAACGCCTCATACCGAAACAGCCGTTCCTTACAAAGGTCGTTTGCAAGGTATTCAATCGCTTGAAATTCATCGTTGGTGTCCCTCCCGTCACGGGGTGGATCGAAGCACCCTCCCTGTGGGTGATTTTCCTGTGGCGAAACCACCGGGCAGCCTAGTACCTTCTCGTTAATTTTTGTGCAATGAAAATGTTTAGAATATGAAACAAGGTTGGATTTATTTGGCGTGTTGGATTTCTCTTCTGATCGGGTTACCGCGAGCACATTCCCAGTCGGCATGGGTCAGGCCCTTGGTGGGGACCGATGGCCATGGGCATACCTTTCCGGGGGCTGTTTGGCCTTTTGGGATGGTTCAATTATCTCCCGATACCCGTATTGACGGTTCTTGGGATGGTTGCAGTGGATATCATTATTCGGACTCGCTGATTTATGGATTTTCGCATACCCACCTGAGTGGAACGGGCGTGAGCGATTACGGTGACTTTTTGCTCATGCCTTCTTCCGGTTCTTGGTCCTTGGACCCCGCTCGCTATCGTACGGCCTTTCGTCACGAGGACGAAACAGCATCTCCCGGGCATTATTCGGTCCAATTAGCCAACGGGATTGCCGTGGACTTGGTGGCAGGCCTACGGTCCGGCCTGCATACCTATCGTTTTCCTCAAGGGCAGGAAGCCTATGTGCTCTTGGATCTTTTGCACCGCGATCGTTTGCTTGATGGTCGGATCGAAAGAGTGGATGCGTATCGATGGAAGGTCTTTCGTCGCAGCGAGGCCTGGGCTAAGGATCAGCATGCCTATGCATTCATTGAATTCTCTGAACCTGCGACTGTTGTTATGGACTCGGCATCCCTCAAGGTGGTTTGGTCTTTTGAAAATACCCCAACGGCCAAAGGTGCGTCCGAGCCACGAATCTTGAGAGTCAAAGTGGGCCTTTCCACGGTAGATGGGGAGGGAGCGCGATTAAATTTACGTTCCGATATCGCAGGATGGGATCGCGATCGGCTTTTGGATTCGGTGACCCAGGCTTGGAATCAAGCCTTGTCGGTGGTGGAAGTTAGAGACCGAGATTCCGCCAAATTGCGAACCTTTTATACGGCTTTGTATCATTGTTTTATCCATCCCAGCCTGGCCAGCGATGCCGATGGACGTTACCGGGGAAGGGATGGCCTCATTCACCGAGCCGAGGGTTTTCAGTATTACACGGTTTTTTCACTTTGGGATACCTACCGTGCCTTGCATCCTTTTTTGACCCTCGTGGATCCACGGCGTACCAGGGATTTTCTGATGACTTTTTTGGAGCAATTCAAACAAGCGGGACGCTTACCCGTATGGGAATTTGCTTCCAATGAAACCAACTGCATGATTGGTTACCATTCCGTATCGGTGATGGCGGATGCCTTAGTCAAAGGTATTTCGGGCATTGATACCCAATTAGCTTGGGAGGCCATGGTGCATAGCGCCAACCAGGAATATGAGGGCATTGCTTGGCTGCGGGATCATGGTCACCTCAGTGTGGAGGCCTGTTCGGAGTCGGTCTCCAAAAACTTGGAATACGCCTACGATGATTGGTGTTTGGCCCAAACGGCTCGTTTGCGGGGGGACCTTGAAGGTTACCAAACCTACCTGCGGCGTTCCGGTTCATGGCGCAATCTATTGGACTCGGCAACCGGGATGATGCGCCCGCGCCAAAATGGACAATGGCTGACGCCTTTTGACCCGCGCGAGGTGAATAACCATTACACCGAAGCCAACGCTTGGCAGACTTCCTTTTATGTACCGCAGGATGTTCACGGCTGGATCGAAGCTGTCGGCGGTCCCCAACGCGCAGAGGCCTTGCTGGATACCTTGTTTGGGACCGATTCCCAAACCAGCGGTCGGACCCAAGCCGATATTACCGGCCTTATTGGGCAATACGCCCACGGCAACGAGCCGTCGCATCACATCGCCTACCTCTACCATTACCTGGGTCGTCCCGATAAAACATTGAAATATGTTCGTCAAATCCAAACCGATTTTTATTCGGATCGGCCCGACGGTTTGGTAGGTAACGAGGACTGTGGTCAAATGAGTGCTTGGTACGTGCTGAGTATGTTGGGACTTTACCCCGTAACACCGGGTTCGACCGAGTGGGTTTGGTCGGTTCCTTCCTTGGAATCGTACACGCTGCGACTTCCAAATGGACGTTCATTGGATGTAACAACGGATACTTCTTGCATCCGGGGAACCCAGTGGCCGGAACGAAAAGTCAATGGACGTCGATCCACCCAAGCCTTGGCGCTGGAGCATTCGGCCTTGATGGAAGGGGGCAGCTGGACCTACAGCCCAATGAGAGGGGCTCCTCCTGCTTACGATTCGCCCAAGCGATTGGAGTCCATGGATTTCCACGGATCCCTGCCGTTGATAGAGTCCGATTCAAGGATTTTTGGAGATTCCCTGCGAGTGACCGTTCGTGTTCAGGGACCTGGTCAACAAATTCGGGTGGCCACCGGCGGTTTGGATCCGATCCAAGATGGCAAACCGTACCTAGGTCCCTTGGTTTTGCGTCGATCGGATACCGTTTCCGCGGTTGTTATTGATGCGGAGGGTCGCTCGGGTTTTGTATCCACCGCGGTTTACCGTCGTGTGGATCCACGGCTTCAAGTTCAGGTGACCCATGCCCCCAATCCGCAGTACACGGCCGGTGGTGTTTTGGCTTTGGTTGATGGGGTGGAAGGGGAAAAGGATTGGCGCAAAGGCGCTTGGCATGGTGTACAGGGTAGGCCGTTTGAAGTGGTATTGCAATGGCCCGAGCCTTCATGGGTTCGCTCCGTCCAGGCAGGATTTCTTCAAGATGTGAGGTCTTGGATTGTCTTTCCGTCCAAAGTGACCTATTGGGGTCGGAGCGACGTAAACCAGGAATGGCAATTTTTGGGTAAGGTAAGTCCTTCGGTTGAAGTGGATGATTTATCCGTTCTCCGAAATGATTTGGGCATCGATTTAAAAAAGCCGTTCCGGTTAAACCAACTCAAAATCGTGGCTGAACAATTCGGTCCTTTGCCCGCCTGGCATCCTGGGGCCGGAGGGGAGAGTTTTATTTTT
>RFPG01000123.1 GCA_009926245.1 Sphingobacteriia bacterium
TTGCGTACCGTGACCCCCAATTGGGAGGAAGCCAGGTTGCGGACCCATAACAAAGCGGCTTCGGCGTAAGCTATGTTATCGCCAAACAAAAGTTGCTCTCCGGGATAGGCAACGCTGACTAGCAACATATCTTGACGATTCAAAATCGCCTTGAACTCTTCGAGTGATTGGTTCGCGGCGACCACTAAATTGGAATCGTAAAGAACGGTGCCGTGAAAAACAACCAAAACATCCACGACCGGATTGGGCGCTGGAGGATTGATCGCCTGGGGCGGCCGTTGGATCAAAACCTGAACAGGCAAATTGTTGGCAACCACCCAACGGGTAGGCCGAAAAGTTCGTACCGGCCTCACCATCCCGCTCAAGCCTTTGGAAGCAGAACCGCTGAGCGCCCCGGTTCCAAAGTTCAAAGCCCAGGCCGTCGAACTACCTGATTGGGACGAAGTCCAATACCAACCGCTTACAAAGCCGCCCCGTCCTTGAAGATGCAATCGGTTGTATATCAACTGCATTTCATCACGACTGGGCAGGTACCAGTCGGAGTATTCGTTGACAACCAGCCCAGAACAAACCGAGGCCGCGATGGGTCTCGTAACACATGAAAGGAGGATGGAATCGGTATTGGCTGAACCGCTCCCTAAGGGCGTGGAAGTACCGGGAACAAGGGAGCCCGGACAACCCCATGCATAAAGGCCCACATCCGCGGAAGCGCATACGATTCCGCTTTCCCCACTGCTGTCAAGGTCCAAAATAATACCACCGGCATAGGCCGAACCAATGCTGTAGGGCTTAAAGGCTTTCTCGTTGCTGTAGGTCACCCCCAACGAGGTCCGGGCATAAGCGCGGACATACCGAACCGCGGTATCCCAGGTCGAGTTCCCGAATACCAGGGCAAAATCATAGCCTCCGGAACCGGCCACTGCGGTGGACTGCGCGGTGGTTGGCGAAGGCGCCAATCCCCAACACAAGCCTCGTTCGAAAACCCCGGCCCCCGAAGAGAGAAAGCGAACACGGGCCGCCCCGCTGCGAATACCGGGTAGAATGGTATCCAGTGTTATCACGGGCGCCACCGGTATCGGAGAATGACTTCCGTTCACATCACCCACGCACAACATGCGCAGGTTCATTTGAATAGGGGTCCCCTGCGCGGTAAGCGAAGGCCTATCGCTCACCCAGTTGCCCGCACCAAACGCGGTCGTCAACCCCGTGATTCGCCGATTCACGAGGAGAGCATCCGCACTGTTAATCGCCTGGTTGGCGTTCACATCCGCCGCCATTTGGCGCAAAGGAGAAAGGGTCAGCAAGGAGGTAAAGTGCCGGTTAATTTGCAGGGCATCCGTGGCATTGACCCCGCCCCAATTCCCCTCCGGTAAAGCATCCAGGATATAGGTCCCGTTTGCAAACCCACTTAAACTGTAGGCCCCGCTGGAATCCGTCGTGTCCGAAGCCACGGTATTCCCCAGCATGGTTTTGAGTACAACCGGTACCCCCGCCAACGGGGTGCTGACCGCATGATCGTAACGCAAATCCCCGCTCAACCTATTAAAAGGAAGGATTTGACTCCATAACACACCGCAAGGCCAGCATAACAAGATCCATAGAATTCCTTGGGCTCTTCTTTTCATCTTTTTTACGAATTAAACACGAACGAATAATTTACTTTTAATAATTCCAAAAAAATCTAAATATTTAAATCCCAAATAAACATTGATCTCTTAGACATGTCCAAACTTCTCTAGTTTAAACCTATGAGACAACGAATACGCGACTTCGCGGTTTTGATCATGTTTGTGTGGGGAGGACCCCCTACAATTGGGCAGGCTCAAAGTCTGTATTTTCCGCCGAACAATTCAGCGGTCTGGGATACCTTGCCTCCTTCCGCCCTGGGTTGGTGCCAGACCCGAATTGACAGCCTTTACGCCCTCTTGGATAGCAACGATACCAAGGCCTTTGTCCTGCTCAAGGACGGCAAAATCGTCCTGGAAAAGTACTTTGCGGGACATGGTCCCAACAGTCTGTGGCGTTGGGCCTCGGCCGGCAAAACCGTAACCGCCACCCTAATAGGTATCGCCCAACAAGAAAACCTGCTCAGCATCACCGATTCCACCTCGACCTACTTGGGCCCCGGATGGAGCAGCCTGACCACCGCCCAGGAGGAACGCATTAACATCCGCCACCAATTGACCATGACGACAGGGCTTGATGACGGTGTATCCGACCTCTATTGCACCGACGATACCTGCCTCACCTACTTGGCCGTTCCGGGTACCCGTTGGGCCTACCACAACGCGCCTTATACCTTGCTCGATCCGGTTTTGGAAAACGCAACGGGCCGCACCCTCAACCAATACCTTAACCAAAAGATCAAAGCCCCCACCGGGATGGATGGCCAATTCATTGTTTCGGGATACAACCGCGTTCTGTTTAGCACCGCGAGAAGCATGGCCCGCTTTGGCTTACTTATGCTCAACAGAGGGGTTTGGAACGGGGTTCCGGTCCTCAATGACACCGCTTATTTTGGTCAGATGACCCGTAGCTCCCAGAACCTCAACCAGGGCTACGGCTACCTGTGGTGGCTCAACGGTACCAATAGCCATATGGTACCGCGCCTACGTTCCGTTTTTTCTGGCCCCATGTTTCCATCGGCCCCCATGGACATGATCGCCGCCTTGGGGTCGGAGGGCCAATTTATCAATGTTATACCATCCACCAACATGGTTTGGATTCGAATGGGTGAAACGCCCCCATCGGTTCCATTGGACTATATGTTCAATAACATCGTTTGGAACGCCATCAACCAATTGAATTGCAACGCTTCCCTTCCAATGACCCTCAACGGGATCCTCCAATATGCCAACACCGCTGGCTCTGCCCTGGCCTACAGCCCTTTGGAACTGGTGGACAGCACCGGAACGGTGGTGGATCGAGATACCAGCCGCATGAATGGAAGTTTTTCGTTCAACGCCATTCAAGGTAGGCGTTACCGAATTCGGGCCTTCCCAACCCTCAGCCCTGGCGGCATCAATGCCACCGACGCCCTCAGGGTCGTTCAGTCTTTTTCGGGCTCGGCCCCTTTGACCGGACTCCAAGCCATGGCAGCGGATGTCAACCGAAGCGGAACGGTGACCTCCACCGATGCCTTGAACATCGCTCGTTGGTCTGCACAATTGTTAACCTCGTTCCCGGCCGGGGTCTGGACCCAGGACACCCTTGGAGTCCTTGCTGATACCGCTGCAGGTCCTCTGGGGCACCGAGTTCTGAGTACCGGCGATGTCAACGGCTCGTATCTACCACCACCGCCATCGCCCTGTCCCGCCAGCTCAGTCACCGATGGGGCCGGAAACGTTTACCCCACCTTGGCCCTGCAAAATCAATGTTGGATGGGAAGCAACCTGCGCACCAACCGCTTTGCCAACGGCGATTTTATACCTTTTCCCTTAACAACAAGCGGCTGGTCCACCACCACGACCACCCCAGCACACGCCCTTTATAACAACGATCCGGCGAATGATAGCCTCTTTGGCCGAATGTACAATTGGTTTGCGGTAACGGATACCCGGGGTATCTGCCCCACCGGTTGGCACCTTCCATCGGATGCCGAATGGACGACCTTGACCACCGCCCTGGGAGGAACCGGGGTGGCAGGTCATGCCGTCAAGTCCACAACCGGATGGGCTTCCGCTGGTAACGGCAGCAACAGTTCAGGTTTCAACGGTCTCCCGGCCGGATTCCGTCGCGAAACCGGGGTCTTTGAAGGACTCGGGAGTCATACCTATTGGTGGTCCTCCACCGGCCTCGGTCTCACCCCGTCCAATGCCTATTTCCGCCGAGCCTCTTTCAATGCCTCCAACCTTTTTAGGGACAACGGCCTCAAGCGCCTGGGCTTATCGGTTCGTTGCCTGCGGGATTGATTTCAAGGGGATGCTGGGTGAGCAGCTGATTTGAGGCGGTCGAAGGTATTGGCCAGGTAGAGCATCACCACCCCAAAAGCGACTCCGGCCAAGATGAACAATTGAACCATGCCTTCTTCGGCCGAAAAGGATAGTTTCAACATAATCGTCGATATCACAAAACTACTATTGCGAATAATCGTCGAAAATTCTTCGGTGTATAACAATGAAAAAAGCAATATAAACACATCGCTCAGAATCAAAACCGTAAAAAAGTGATCAAAAAAGATCGTATTGGAATTAATCAAAGGTGCGTTGCTCAACATATCCATGCTGGAAACCGATGAAGCAGCGATCCACTGGACCAGGCTTTGGACCGAGAGGGCAAGAAAAACCAAGAATAGGACAAACGAAAGGATTTTTTTGGCACGAATAAAACGGCGGAGCGAGGGGGCCAATAGACCCTCATCCACAGCTTCAAGGGCCTTACCACTCTGAATACCGCTAATACGATAAAAGATATAAATCATCCCAAAGACAAGAATGACCGTTCCAAGGTCCCTGGCCAATTCCAAATTGTTGGGAGAACCCAGCGAATCCGCGTGCAGGTCCAGATGAGTCATGTCCTTGAAAATACCCCGAATCAGGATGAGAGCGATGATTTCGTATTGTTTGCCGATATAAAAGGTGGTGGACTGCCGTAGGTAAAAAATCAACAGATACGATTCAAAGAAGAGGAGAATCGAAAAAGGCGTATAAATGGCGTTGATGGGATGCGCCAAAAAATCAGATTGAATCCAATCCGGAAAAGCCGTTTTGAGACCGATAAGACCCAAATGAACCAAAAAGCCCGTTATCGCCGCATACAAAGTATAACGGCCTAAACGGGCCCTAAATCCGGGATTAAAGGGCAAATCCCAGGTTCTTTCCATCTAAGTTGCGCAAAATCATTGCTTTAGTAACATTTCCAAGGGATAAAAGTTTCCGGTCCGACGCGAGGAATCAACCTACATCA
>RFPG01000124.1 GCA_009926245.1 Sphingobacteriia bacterium
CACCTGATCGAGGCCTATACCCGCGAATCCGGGGTTCGATCCTTGGACAAAAAAATAGCCTCCTTGGTTCGGGGTTACGCCAAGCTCAAAGCTTTGGAAGAACCTTACGAAATTCAAGTGGACCAGGAAAGCACAGCCCGCATTTTGGGGGTTCGGCAATTTGAACCCGAACTCTACGAAAACAACCTGCATACAGGGGTTGTTACGGGATTGGCCTGGACCGCATCGGGAGGAGATATCCTGTACATCGAAAGCAGCCTAAGCCAGGGCAAAGGACGCATCAACATCACCGGCAACCTGGGCGATGTGATGAAGGAATCGGCCAGCATTGCCATGGCTTATATCCGCTCGCATGCCGCTGATTGGAATATCAATACGGAGCTTTTTGAACATTCGGACATCCACATCCATGTCCCCGAGGGCGCGACGCCCAAGGACGGCCCGTCTGCCGGCATTACCATGCTCACCTCCTTGCTGTCCACCTACACCCAGCGCAAAATCCGCAAGAAATTGGCCATGACCGGAGAAATCACCCTCCGGGGCAAGGTGCTTCCGGTCGGAGGCATCAAAGAAAAGATATTGGCTGCCAAGCGGGCGGGGATCTCCGAAATCATCCTCTGCAAAGGGAACCGAAAGGATGTGGAGGAAATCAAGCAGACCTACCTCTCGGACATGACCTTCCACTATGTGGACCGCATGGAGGAGGTGATTTCCCTGGCCCTGCTCAAAGAGACCATCCCCCACCGCAAGGATTATTCCCTGTACTACAACAACCGCACCAAGGTCTAGGTGAAGGGGCTGGTTCTCGAATCCCACGGGCATCGGGTTCTGGCCCGCATCCTGAACGAAGAAGGCTCCGTTATTCAGGCTACTCTTCGGGGCAAAATTCGTTTGCAGAAGCTCAAATCCACCAACCCGGTTTGTTGCGGAGATTTCGTTGAATTGTGTTATAACCAAGGAACCGGGGATTGGACGGTGGAATCGGTCGAAGACCGTCGCAACCACATGGTCCGCAAGGCCACCAACCTCTCCAAGCAAACCCATGCCTTGGCCGCCAATCTCGACCGGGTTTGGATTGTTTGTTCCTTGTTTGAACCCCGCTTTTCGGGTGGATTTGCGGACCGAATCGCTTTGACAGCCGCGGCCTTTGGAATCCCCTGTCACCTGGTTTTGAATAAATCCGACCGTTGGACGGCCGATGATAGTGCTCTCGCCCAGCATTGGCAAGAGGTCTACGCAGAGGCCGGAATCCAAGTTTGGTTTTGCTCGGCCCTGAACGGGGATGGCATTCCCGAATTGGCCGAAGCCATGAACCAAGGAACTCAATTATTGACCGGCTATTCAGGCGCAGGCAAAAGCAGCCTGATCAACGCCTTGTTTCCGGGATTGCAAGCAGCGACCGGGGCGATTAGCGCCCACAGCGGCAAAGGGACCCACACCACCACCACCGCCACCCTCTACGAAACAGGTCCCGGAACCGCCGTCATCGACAGTCCGGGGATCAAAGAATGGGGGATCCTCGATCTGCAACCCTACGAAATCGCTTACCATTTTCGTGAGATTCGGGCCTATGCACCGGGCTGTCGCTTTCCCAATTGCAGCCATTCCCACGAGCCATCTTGCGCCGTCCAAGAGGCGGTGAAGGAGGGGCGTATTCACAGCGAACGATTCGTGTCGTACTTAAGTATTTTGGCCAACGACGATCAATACAATTAGTCTAGATGCGTTTGTTGTTACAAAGAGTGGCCCATGCCGAGCTTAGCATCGCCGGCCAAATCCATGCTCGGATTGGTCCAGGACTGCTGGCGCTGGTGGGCATCGAACCCGACGATACCTCCGAAGATTTGGTCTACCTGGCCGGCAAAATGTTGCGGCTACGCATCTTTGGGGATGAGGAAGGGCGCATGAATCGCTCGGTCCAAGACATCCAAGGCGAATGCCTCCTTGTTTCCCAGTTCACCCTGATGGCCGATACCGCCAAAGGAAATCGACCCGGCTATAGCAGGGCTGCAGCCCCGGCCATTGCGGAACCTTTGTTCCATCAATTTCTTGAAATTTGCCGTGAAGCCTGGCCCGATCGAATCCAATCAGGGGTCTTTGGCGCCGATATGCAAATCACCCTGCTCAACGACGGACCGGTCACCATCTGGATGGACAGCCGGGATCGCTCCCGATAAACTTAACCCGGCCACCCCCCTGCCCCGCCATGGAAAAAAACAATCTTCCCCTTTTTGAAAACCCCGAAGGAATTCAAATCGCCCAAAACCAGGTACATGCCTGGATACAGACCTACGGCGTTCGGTACTTTGACCCTTTGACCAACAACGCCGTCCTCATGGAAGAAGTGGGCGAAATGGCCCGCATCATGGCCCGCACCTACGGGGAACAATCCTTCAAGGCAGGTGAATCCGCCGAGCAGCTGGGTCCCGAAATGGCCGATGTGTTATGGGTTCTGCTTTGCCTGGCCAACCAATGCGGCATCGACCTCGAAAAGGAACTTCGGCTCAGCCTGGAAAAGAAAACAGCCCGCGATCAAAATCGGCACCACGCCAACCCCAAACTGCAAGGCTAGACCAGCCCCCAACGGCAAGGCTAGACCAGCCCGGGAACCAGGTCCTCGCCCACCAGCCTTCCAAACATGGGGCAGGCGTTGAGTTCCATGCAAAAATCAATGTCCTCCTCCAGCCCGGCAGAGGCCAGTCGGGCAAAATGCGATGACAATCGAATAGCCGCACGTAGATCGTGGCGATGGTTTTGCCACAAGGAAAGTGCGGCCTGAACCCGATCATCCTGGGCATGGTACCCGAGGGAACGTGTCAACAAGCCCTCGGCCAGAGCCCCGGCCAACAAGGTATCCTCCAAGCTGAATTTGCCCTGCCAACCCGAACCTAAAAGAAGGGTGGGCCGTGGATTTTGGCTGAGCTCTTCCAGCAAGGCCTCCAAACCCAAAAACGCACCCACCAAAATTTCGCCGGCCCCTGCATCCCTGGCGGCATGCAAAGCCCGCGTTCCGTTGGTCGTGGTCAGGGCTACTTGGGTGCCCTGAAAGCGGGACTCACAAAAAACCAAGGGGGAATTCCCGACCTCAAAACCAGGGGCTACCAGTCCATCGCGTTCGGCTGCCGGGATATACCCCTCCACTGCCAGGGCCAAGCTTTGTTCGGTGGTAAGGACGGGGCGAAATGCACGAATCCCGGTATGAAGACCCGCACAAATGGCAGAGGTAGCGCGCAAGACATCCAGAACGACCACCCGTGCGTTTTGGACCGCGGTCGTCCCCAGTTCCTCGGGGGTAAAGGCCACTTGCAATAAAAGACCTTGATTTGCCATTCGGAAGCGGTTCTTATCCTTTGGTGGGAATAAAGGGCGGACGAACGGTAACAGCACGCAGGAGGCGGTCCCTGTTCTCGACATACACAACGCTGCCGGGCGCGGCATATTCGGTTGTCACATACCCCATCCCAATGTATCGACCCGTCGAAATGGATTCGGAACCGGAGGTCACCCTACCGATTTCCAAACCGGTGGCATCGCAGAGGCGATAACCGTGACGGGGAATGCCTTTGTCTTCCATAACAAAGCCCACCAGGCGTCGCGATGTTCCGTTTTTCTTTTGTTCCAACAAAAGATCTTTGTCAATAAAATCTTTTTTGAAGGAGGTGATCCAGGAAAGCCCTGCCTCGATGGGAGAAGTCTCTTCGTCAATGTCATTGCCGTACAAGCAGAAACCCATTTCGAGCCGGAGGGTATCGCGGCAACCCAAACCACAAGGCAAGAGACCGTGAGCTGCTCCACCCGCCATGAGGGCATCCCAAAGATTGGTGGCCTGCTCGGAGGGAACATAGAGCTCAAAACCCCCTGCTCCGGTGTAGCCGGTCGCCGAGACCAGGACCGAACCAATTCCGGCCACCGTGGCATGGGTAAAATGATAGTAAGCCAAGCCGGACAAATCAACATCGCAGAGGGGCTGCAGGATCTCCAATGCACGGGGTCCTTGCAAGGCCAACAAGGCGGTGGCATCCGACACATCCTCCATCACCACGCGGCCGTCGGTTGGTCGATGGCTGTTGAGCCATTCCCAATCTTTGCGGAGGTTCCCCGCATTGACCACCAACAAATAGGATTCAGGGGCCAGGTTGTAAACCAACAAATCGTCCACCAAACCACCTTGACCGTTGGGCATGCAGGAATACTGAACCCGGCCTGGAAAGAGCGAAGCCACGTGGTTGGAGGTCACCTTTTCTAGAAATTCCAGGGCTCCAGGGCCGCTGACCCTAAATTCCCCCATGTGCGATACGTCAAAGAGACCGCAGGCGGAACGCACCGCCAGGTGTTCGGCTTTGATACCGCTGTAACTAACCGGCATATCAAAGCCGGCGAAGGGAACCATCTTGGCCTGTAGGGCACGATGGGTTGAATGCAGGGGCGTGGTGCGTATCGGGTTAGAATCCATGGGTTGGGTAGGGATTTCGATGGGGGTTGGTCGGTTCGGTGGAAAATTAGAGGCGTCGAACCCCCCAAAAGTACGCTCCGGACCCGACTTATCTTTGGATTCAAAACCAAGACCCTCATGCAACTCCGCGATCCCCTGCACCTGCCTAGTCTGGCCGCTGAACTCGGCCTTGAAATCATCGGCGACCCTTCCCTGCTGGTTACCGGAATCAACGAAATTCACAAGGTGGTCCCCGGCGATCTCACCTATTGCGACCATCCCAAATACTACCCCAAAGCATTGTCCTCCCCTGCCAGCGTTGTTTTGATTAACAACCGAATGGAATGCCCCCCCGGAAAGTGCCTGCTG
>RFPG01000125.1 GCA_009926245.1 Sphingobacteriia bacterium
GAACCAGACCGATGCACCCGATGGCCACGAAAATTGGTTTGTTATGGTGAACATGCCCTGCGATCAAAAACAAGATTGGACGAAAATTTCCCAAATTACCCGCAGCAGTATTCTTTCGCGGTTATCTTCGGAACTCGACGTGAATGTGGAGGATTTGATTGTGGATGAGAATGTTATGACGCCACTCACCTTCGAAAAAACAACCCGTAGTTATGCCGGTGCCCTTTACGGACCGCATTCAAATTCTGTTTTTTCGGCCTTTCGGCGCTATCCCAACAAGCATCCTCGGATACACGGTTTGTATTTCTGCAGCGGATCGGTGCATCCAGGCGGTGGGATCCCCATATGCTTGCATTCGGCCCAGATTGCGACCCGTTGGTTGATGGATGGTTTGCGCAAATCCAAAGGCAAGCATCGTTCTCACTCGTCCGAATAAGGCCGCAAGCAGGCAGTGAGTTTGCTTAACAATCCGTGGAGTTATCGTTGGTGGTGGCCCCTCATTTTTGGGTGCGGGGCCTTGGGAACCATCTTGACGCCTTTTGATTGGCTTTTTGTCAAGATGACCTTTCCGGTCCTCAGCCTGGGTGCGCTTTGGGTGGGATGGTCCGATCGAGAGGCCTTCAAGGCGAGGGATTGGTTGGTTGTTTTTTTGTGTTACGTTTTTGGTTGGAGCATGGAATGGCTGGGCGTGAAAACGGGCTTGGTATTTGGGGCCTATCATTACGGGCCATGGCTGGGGCCTCGTTGGTGGGGGGTTCCCCCGCTCATTGGGTTGAATTGGGTTATTCTGGTCTGGGCAGTGCGTGGATGGTTGCCGTCCAAAGCAAGCAGCACTGTCCCATCTTGGTGGAGGGATGTGTTGGGGGGCGCTTTGGTGATGGGGATGGATCTGTTGATTGAACCCGGCGCAACGCGATTGGGCTTTTGGGTCTGGGATCAGAAAACAGAAATGCAAGGTTGGGCTGGGTCTTTGGTGGTAGCCCCTCTCCAAAATTACCTGGCTTGGTGGGTTATTGCATTTTTGATGTTACGAGGTATGGCCTGGGGGGGTGTTACAGGGAATCGGTCCACCTTGCACCGCGCAGCTGGTTTTTATGCCGTCTGGATGATGGCTTATTTTGGAATCCTTGCCTTGGGCATTTTTGGGTTTCGTTTCTAGGAACCGGTGAATTGGGGGGGCCTTTTGTTGACAAAGGCGTCCATCCCTTCTTTTTGGTCGGCACTGGCAAAGAGCATATAGAAATTCTTGCGTTCGAATTCCAAGCCCTCGCTCAGGCTGCTATCCTGGGCTTTGAGGACGGATTCTTTGGCCAGCCGAACCGCGAGCGGGGCCCGAAGGGCTATTTCAGACGCCAAACGCAGTGCTTCGTCCAGGTATACCTCAACCGGTACCACCCGGTTCACCAAACCCCAGGCCAAGGCTTGTTTGGCGCTGATGGGTTGGCCTGTCAAGACCATTTCCATGGCGTTGACTTTGCCAATTTGCCGGGTGAGTCGCTGGGTTCCGCCGGCCCCCGGCATGATGCCCAAGAGGATTTCGGGTTGCCCAAAGCGGGCGGTTTCGGAGGCGACCACCAGGTCGCAATGCATCACCAATTCGTTGCCACCCCCCAGAACAAAGCCTGAAACAGCCGCAATCAAGGGCTTCTTGAGGCGACGAATTTGTTCCCAGGTGGCGAATTGGTCAATCAACAACATATCAATGGCCCCTTTTCCGGACATCTGATGGATATCTGCTCCAGCGGCAAAGGCCTTTTCGTTGCCCGTCAAGACCATGGCGCGAACATTCTCGTCCTTGTCCAGGATGGCCAAGGCATCTCGTAATTCACCCATCAATTGGAGATTCAGGGCGTTGAGTTCTTTGGGGCGGTTCAAGCGCAACAGGGCGACGCCGGGTCGGATTTGCGGGTCCACCAAGACCAGTTCGTTTTTCATGCCCCTAAAATAAATGCAAGGAAGGGGACCGACCCCGAAGGTGGCTCGCTTTGGATTAGTTTTGGAAAAAAAACCACCATGAAGAAATTCACAACTCCATTTTTCACTTTCCTTTTGATCATCCTGGCCCAGGCCATGATCCTGCCGGCCGCTGCCCAATTGGCTTTGCCCCAGCCTTCGCCCCGTTGCGGTGCCCGGCTCACCATGGGTGTCACCGATATCGAAGTAGATTACGGATCTCCCGGTGTTAACGGACGCGCTCTGTGGGGTAGCCTGGTTCCTTTTGATGAAATTTGGAGAAGCGGGGCCAATGCGGCCACTTGGATTTCTTTTAGCACCGAAGTCCAGGTGGGTGGACAAACGCTCAAGGCCGGCAAATATGCTTTGTACTTGATTCCACGCGCTGACAAACCTTGGATTTTGGCCTTGAACAGCAACGAGGGCCAATGGGGGTCTACTAATTTCAAAGAAAGTCTGGACATTCTTCGGACCGAAGTCCAAATTGCCCCGGCACCCTCCTTTGCCGAGCGCTTGCAATACAGCTTGGAGTACATCGGGATGTCCTCGGCCCAGTTGCGGATGCATTGGGGACCTACGACCTGGACGCTCCCCATTCAGTCCGATGCCAAGAGTCTGGGGATGGCCAATGTTCGCAAGTTCTTTGCCGACCGCCCCGGCGACTGGTACCCCTGTGCGAATGCTGCGGCTTTTGTATTGGAGAACGGGAACGATCCGGCCTATGCCCTCGAGTTAGCCCAAAAGGCGGTGCGACTGAACGGTGAACATTTTTACCCTCGCTGGATTCTGGCCAGAGTACATGCTGCGCGGGCTGAATTCCGATTGGCTGCTGATCAGGCTGACCAGGCTCGTATCAAAGGCGAGGCCGAGAATTCGGATTGGTACCAGGGTTATGCGGGCGATATCGCCAAAAACATGAAGGCCTGGAACGAAGCGGCCGGTCCCTTGGTCCCTGCCGGAAAGAAGCGCAAATAATTGAGGCAAGCATCTTGCACCGACCGTTGGAGCCGGCCCTTACTCGGGGTTGCTTGGTTCCTATTTGTTCTGTTGGCGTTCCCTTTTGGCGGAATGGCCCAGGGCGGCTTTGGCTATCGTCCCGGTTGGACCCGTGATCAAATCCGCGAAGAAATTCGGGGACTGGGGGTGGACGGTTCGGTCTTGTACATCGCTGCCCACCCCGACGATGAGAATACCCGGTTCTTGGCGTTTATGGCTCGCCACAAACGTTGGAGGACCGGGTACCTTTCGTTAACCCGGGGGGATGGCGGACAAAATCTCCTAGGAGATCATACCGAATACGATTTGGGAATTATTCGTACCCAAGAATTGTTAGCGGCCCGCAGGGTGGACGGTGCGGAGCAGTTTTTTACGCGGGCCAATGATTTTGGTTTTTCCAAGAATCCGGAGGAGACCTGGCAACATTGGAATCGTGAAAAGGTTCTGGCGGATGTGGTTTGGGTGATCAGACTTTTCAAACCCCGCCTCCTGGTCACGCGATTTAGTCCTTTACCGGCTGCAACCCACGGGCATCATACCGCTTCGGCGCAGTTGGCCGTGGAGGCTTTTTTTGCAGCGGGTGATAGCACACGTTTTCCGGAGCAATTGAGTCGTGTGGGGGTTTGGCAACCATCCCGCTTGGTCTGGAACACCAGCTGGTGGTTTTACGGTCGCCAGGACTACGACAAAACCGGGCTGCTAAGCCTCGACGTGGGAGGCTACAACCCTCGCCTGGGGCGGTCCTACGGTGAGCTGGCTGCCGAAAGCCGTTCCATGCATCAAAGTCAGGGTTTTGGGGCGGCCCGTCAGCGGGGCACGGAGCGGGAATATTTTCAGTGGTTGGCCGGGGATTCGGCCATTCATGATCCCTTGGAAGGGTTGGAGCGATCGGTCATGGACGGCAACGCTTCGACGGATTGGGATGAATGGACTCGTGGGGTGCGCGGTTTGTATAATTTGTTGGAAACCGAAAACACCGAGGCTTGGCTCCAGGGCTTGGCTCCTTTGATTCCCTTTTTGGACCGTATACTTGAGGACCCCACACGTTCCGACGAAGACCGCCTTTTGGCAAGGGAGCGCAAAGAAAAAGTCAATCGCTTATTGGTTGAAATCAGCGGCCTTTGGGAGGAGGCGGTGGCCGTTCAGCCGGCGGTGATCCCCGGTGATTCGTTGAAATGGGAATGGCAGGTGTTGCGTCGCAACCCATCGTCCACCGTGAAGGTGGTACCCCTAGGTTTGAGGTTGCTGGGCTTGTGGCCCAATGGTCAGGAACGGTCGCTTTGGGATGGAAAGACGGCGCCTACGGCTCACGATTTGGGGGATTCCCTCCATCGCTACGCTTTTGCAGCAGCATTGCCCGCGGGCATGCCCATGTCCGGCCCTTTCTGGAAAGCCGAGGGTCCGCGCTCTGCGCATTATTCGGTGCCTGATTTTGGATCTCATCGCCCCGAGTCGCCTCCATCCCTGATGATGGAATCGCGTTGGTTGTGGTCGATCGGAGCCATGGAGATTCCAGTAACATTACGTACGCCTTTGCTCTACAAATGGACGGATCCTGTTTTGGGCGAACGCTACCGTCCGATGGAAGTGTTGCCTACTTGGCAGGTGGGCCTGGAACCCCGTCAGTTGGTTGTACCCGATGGGGTCCGCGAATTACGGTTTCGATTGTCCCTGCGGATGGAGAAAGGCCCGACAGCCCCTAACCGAACGGATACCCTTCGCTGGGGTCTGGCGGGTTGGCCCGAAGGGTGGCGATTGGTATCGGAGCCGCCTCTACTCCTGAATCCGCGCACCGATTCCCTCTATACCTGGGAAGCTGTTTTGACAGCCGTGGGCCGGGAGGCGGGGCA
>RFPG01000126.1 GCA_009926245.1 Sphingobacteriia bacterium
CGATCCAGAATTCGAGCCATGGTAAAATCATACGCCGTCAACATGGCGATTTTTTCGCCGGCCTGCTTCATTTCGGCCAGGGTATGGGTGGTAACCCGCTTGACTTCGCCGTGTACGGACATGGGTTGGAATTAAAGAATGCTTAAAAATCCGGAATCCTTCAAAAAACAAAGAATCCCCTCGTTGAGGGCACAAAATACACCTTAATTTAGCCCCTTGTCCACCAATATTCTGCCTTGAACTTTTTTGACCCCCCTACGGCCTTGCGTTTTTTTCGGTTCCTACCCAGACCGCTTGCCTTTCTTTCCCTCTTGACGGGACTCCTGGCCTCTTGCAGCACCGATGTGGATGTAAACGCCCCCTGGAAAGAACAAACCATCGTGACCTGCTTGGTGGACCCCAATCAGGCGGTTCATTACCTGCGCATTCACAAAGCCTTCCTGGATCCAACCCGCAATGCCCTGGTGGTATCGGCCATCCGTGATTCCTTGTACCACGATCCCAACCGCACCCGTGTTTGGGTGGAGATCTGGAAAAACGGGGTACGGCGGGATAGCCTGGCTTGCACACCGATGGATACGGTCCTAAACGGTGGAGGGGGTCTATTTCCGGATACCTTGCGTCTTTACCGCTTTTCTTCCCCGTTGGTTGCAGGCCAACCCCGTTTGGACAGCAGCGCTGAACATCGCCTTCGCATTCTGACCCCCGGTGGTCAATCCCTGAGCGCATCCTTGTTCCCCATTGGCCGTAACAATTCCCTGCCCGGTGGGCTTCCCCCCGGCGGAAACCTCCCACCCAATTTTGGCGGTCTCAATTGGAGCGCTAACCAGGGGCATCAAGTGGCCTTTACCCTTCCTACCAATACCTCCCGCTACAATTTTAGCATTCGAGCCTACTACGACGAATGGTGTGCCGATTCGGTTCCTCCTGGCCCACCCCCCCATCCGGATACGCCGGGACTCCGCCTTCGTTCCATCGAATGGCCCATCACCACCAACGGCCTCAACCCTGGCCTTGGTTTGGTAACGAGGGTCTTTGGCAAAAATCTTTTCTCCTTGCTCAATGCCTCTTTGGCCAAGGAACCCCGAACCCATCGGCGCCTGCGGGGCACCCTCTTTCATTTCTATTGGTTGGATGAGCCATTTGGAACCTACCTGGAGGTTACCAATTCCAGCCCATCCATGTCGGATGTCAAACCGAGTTATACCAATATCAGCAACGGCCTAGGCCTATTCGCCGGTCGGCGGGAATGGCCGGACCCCATCGCCGATGCCCAAACCCCGGGGTACCCCTTCAGCAGTCGATTCTACCGTCAGGCCTTGGGAGGAATCGGGACCGATAGCCTTCGTCTAAAGTATCCTGACCTCAACTTTCAGCCATAATTACCCTGATTTGAAGCCCCGAATGGACCAATTGGCCTAGGTGCCTGCCAAAATGTCGCGCATTCCTCCCCTTCAATGCTCCCACAGGGCTTGGCATTGTTCTTGAAATAAGAGGAGAAAACTTAACCGAATCCTATGAAAAAGATCATCGGCATTGACCTCGGAACCACCAACTCTTGTGTATCCGTGATGGAAGGCAACGAATACGTTGTCATTCCCAACAGCGAAGGTCGCCGCACAACCCCGTCCATTGTCGCCTTTTTGGCGAACGGAGAAATTAAGGTGGGGGATCCCGCCAAGCGCCAAGCCATCACCAACCCCGAAAAAACCATTGCATCCATCAAACGATTCATGGGCCGCAAGCACTCGGAAGTCAGCGAAGAATTGAAATACGTTGCCTACTCCGTGGTCAAAGGGGATAACGACACCCCTCGTGTCCAAATTGACGACAAACTTTACACCCCTCAGGAAATTTCGGCCATGACCCTTCAAAAGATGAAGAAAACGGCCGAGGACTACCTAGGTTATGAAGTGAACGAAGCCGTCATCACCGTTCCGGCCTACTTCAACGATGCACAGCGCCAAGCCACCAAAGAAGCCGGAGAAATCGCCGGCCTCAAAGTCGCCCGTATTGTCAACGAACCAACCGCAGCCGCTTTGGCCTACGGTCTTGACAAAAAAACCTCCGATCTCAAGGTGGCCGTCTTTGACTTGGGCGGTGGAACTTTTGACGTTTCTATTTTGGAATTGGGTGACGGTGTCTTTGAAGTCAAATCCACCAACGGGGATACCCATTTGGGCGGTGACGACTTTGATCAGGTGATTATTCAATGGTTGGCCGCTGAGTTCAAAGCCGATGAAGGCATGGACTTGACCAGAGACCCGATGGCTTTGCAGCGCCTGAAGGAAGCCGCAGAAAAAGCCAAGATTGAGCTTTCTTCCTCTTCGGAGTCGGAAATCAATCTTCCCTACATCACCGTGGTGGACAATGTCCCCAAGCACTTGGTTCGCAAACTTACCCGTGCCAAATTCGAACAACTGGCCGATTCCTTGATTCAACGAACCCTGGAGCCCTGCAAACAAGCCATCAAAGATTCGGGCTATTCCACCTCGGATATTGACGAAGTGATTTTGGTGGGCGGTTCAACCCGCATTCCCAAAATCCAAGAGGTGGTGGAGTCTTTCTTTGGAAAGAAGCCCTCCAAAGGCGTGAATCCGGACGAAGTGGTCGCCGTTGGTGCCGCTATTCAAGGCGGGGTCTTGACCGGCGATGTGGAAGGCGTGCTCCTGCTCGATGTTACCCCGCTTTCGCTGGGTATCGAAACGATGGGAAATGTTATGACCCGCCTTATTGAGTCCAATACCACGATTCCCAGCAAAAAAAGCCAGGTCTTTTCAACCGCTGCAGACTCCCAACCATCGGTTGAAATTCATGTCTTGCAAGGCGAACGCCCCATGGCAGCTGATAACAAAACCATTGGCCGTTTTCACTTGGATGGCATTCCGCCCGCCCCTCGCGGTGTTCCACAGATCGAGGTCACCTTTGACATCGATGCCAACGGTATTCTCAATGTATCAGCCAAAGACAAAGCCACAGGTAAAGAACAAAAAATTCGAATCGAAGCTTCGTCCGGACTTAGCAAAGAAGAAATCGAACGCATGAAGCAAGAGGCAGCTGCCAACGCCAGTTCAGACGAACAGCGCAAGCAAGAAGCCGAAACCATCAACGCCGCCGATTCGCTGATTTTCTCCACCCAAAAACAGCTCAAGGAGTACGGCGACAAGATACCTGCCGAAAAACGCAGCGCTATCGAGTCGGCCCTTCAAACATTGCAGACAGCGCACGCTTCCAAGGACTTAGCCGCCATCACCACGGCGACGGCTGAACTCAATAAACAATGGGAAGCGGCCTCGGCTGATATGTACCAAGCCAGTCAACAGGGTCAGGGTGAAACCCAGGCCGACGGTAACAACGAGTCCAACAGCAGCGCCGGGTCCACCGAGGACGTCACCGACGTCGATTACGAAGAAGTTAAATAAAGCGGATGCCGGCATCCTCCTTCCAGCGAATCCTGTTCATCATCGCCCTGGCGATGATGGCAGGGTGTCGCTCTGAATGGATGGGCGATTTGCGCCCAAATCTTTCCCCGGAAACCTACGCCGTGGTGGATAGCATTCAGCGCAGCGGCCCGGATCGCTTGCCCACCACCGTACAATTGCATTGGTGGGGACTGGACCCAGATGGAACGATCGCAAAGTTCGAAATGAGGGTCGGCCCCCAACCTTTGGGGAATCTGCCATGGACAACGACCTTGGCCAACGATACACTGGTTCGGCTCAATCTGCCTCCTGGCCCTGACTCCTCGGACTTTGTGTTGGAAATTCGTGCAACCGATAACCAAGATGCAACCGACACAACGCCGGCCCGCTTGATCTTACCGCTTCGTAACACAGCTCCCGTTCTTTCCTTTGTTTACAACCCCGATGGCGGCAGTGCCTTGGCGGGGGCCTTCCCGGTTTTGACCTTTCCGGTTTTGGGTTATCGCTGGAAAGGAACGGACGCCGACGGCGATTCAACCCTCTTGTACTACGAGATCTGCCTCAACGATACCCTCAACGGAGATACGGTGCGCATACCGGCACGGTACAACGAATGCATTCTGGACTGGGCACCCAATTCGGGACTTTGCCAAGTCTTGGCCGGACCTTCCGATTGGCCGATTACCAAACGCCTGGCCGGTTTGGTCTTGGGAGATACCAATCGGCTCTATGTGCGGGCCATCGATCAGTCCTTGGCTCCGTCGTCGTGGGTCGCCAGTCGGCCTTCCATGGTCCGACCCGCCGTGGCGACGGTGCTCTTGGTAAATGCCTACGGGAACGATCCCAACCCTGATCTCAACGCGGATACCTTATCGAATCGATACCTGGGTTGGCTTAACAGCCTAGGGGTTTCAAGCATCGCCGAGCTGCGCCTCTTCCAAAAATCCGGAAACCGCTATACCCAACTTTCGGTGAACGAACGAGTGCAGGCTCGCGTCTTTGCACGCTTTGGCCGTATCCTGTGGATTGCCCCCGATTTTGAATTGGCCCTGCAATTTTCGTCCAAAACGCTGGGGCCTTTCTTCCAAGACGGCGGACATCTATTGTTAGCGGCCAAAGCCGATGCCGGAACACCGGCCTGGTCCACGGCTTATGAATCTTCCCCCATCGACTCGGTCACCGAAATCCCGGCAGGTTCTAGTTTTTTGTTGACCGATACCTCCAGCTTGCAGCCTCTTTCCACGCAATGGAACGGACAATCATGGACCCTACCCGCCTTGACCCATCAGGGCTTTTCGTCGGGCAATCGTCCCCTCAA
>RFPG01000127.1 GCA_009926245.1 Sphingobacteriia bacterium
TGGCCGATTATATTGCATCTTCATTATTTGACGATGGACCTGACCAATCTTTAAATGCCTCCGGATGAAAATAAATGCGATGCTCGATGGGTTTGAATCGGTTCAGATTGATTTGAGTCAATGCTGGGACCTTGGAATTCCTTTGCGTGGGGGTGCGGGCAATCCCAATGCTTTTGGAATGGAGGAACCTTTGTTTGAGGTCTTTAGGGCCGGGGGCTTTGTAGGGGATGTGGAGCAGGGAGGAGCCTGCAATGTGGTCGGCGTCCGTATGAACCCGCACGGGAACGGAACGCATACCGAATGTGCAGGACATATCGGGGCCTCACCCACCGACGACAGGGCCATGAATTGCGGACCCGGGCGATGTCTTACCTTGGATCAGGCCTTGACCACTTTTTGGTTCAAAGCTTTGTTGCTAAGCGTTGAACCTCGATTAACCAATGCGGCGATGCCCGGCCAGGTCTGGATTGCCCAAAAGGATTTGGAGGAGGCCCTGGCCACCCATGGAGGTGGGCTCCCTTCCGCAGTTTTGATTCGGACCCTTCCCCATGATTCGCAACGGAGCAGCCGCCATTATACGGGGCACATGCCCCCGGCTTTTGAGCCGGCCGCCTTGGAATGGTTGGCTCGATCCGGTGTCCTTCATCTACTGACGGATTTGCCATCCGTGGACCCGGAACACGACGGTGGACTTTTGTTGGCGCATCGTGCCTTTTGGTTTCCGGAGGGACGATGCCGTCGTCAAGCGACCATCACCGAAATGATCGACGCCGAGTCCTCCCTACCAGATGGATTTTATGCCTTGAATTTGATGGTTCCACGTTGGTCCCTGGACGCTGCCCCATCGAGACCGGTGATCTACGCTCTTCAATCTGTCTGATTGCCTGGGCCGGGGAATGGTAGTGGTCCAGAAACAAGGGCTTGACGCTGAAGCGAGCAGGGAGTAAACTAGCAGGGAGCGACCTGGCAGGGAGTAACCTGGCAGGGAGTGAACCTAGCAGGGAGCGACCTAACGGTTAGCGAATTTTAGGACGATACCGGTGAACGACCGTGGTCCTGGAGCACTTGGTTCAACATACGCCGAACGGCATCCACCTTGGCAGGTGAGTACAAACTGAGCCGGATGGTTTTGCTGCGCATAACTCCTCGAGGGGTTTCGCGGAACAGCCACAGATCGTGGCGCAAGCCCCCTGATTTGGAGCGGATTTCGAAATAAGCCAATTCCTCGGTTGGTAGGTTGAGGTAAAAAGATCGGTCCTCGTCCTTGTCGGTGGAGATGAGGATTTGGGTGACGGCGACTTCGACCGCCGTATAACCGGGTTTGACAAGGTTCCAGGCGACAATGATCAAAAGGAAAGATGCAATCAGGGCGGCAAAGAGAAACGGGGAATCGGAGCGCAAAAAAAACATGGGCGCGGCCCCCGCCGCCATGATGACAAAGGCCAAGGCTCTGAACCAAAACAAAGCCCGGAGGTTGTGCACGCTTTGGATGGCCGGTCTCATACAAAATGCTGGATTTCTTGGTGGAGCAAGGCATCAATCCAGGCTTCATCGTTGGTTTTGTCTGGCGGAATAAGGTCCAGTACGCGATTCATAAATTTCTGTTGTTCCTGACCGTTCTGATAGGCGATATGGTAGGGGGTTTGGGGCTGAAAAGTCACTTGGCTGTACAATGGAACCCAGCGATCGGGATGCGCTTGGTGAAGACGCGCTTCGAGTTTCTTTTGGAAAACAAAGCGGGGATCAGCGACCTTGTCCCTCATTTCCACAAAATTATCCAAAGCCAATTGAGCCACCGCATCCCCGTCGGGTTTGCGCTTGCTTCCAAACTGTTGAAGGGTTTCAGCCCAGGCCTCCGCGCTGCTTTGGGGGGTGATAGCGTTCTCATCGACCTGGGCGATTAGCATCCGAACATCCTCAAAGCCAGCGTTTAAGCCCTGCCCATAAAAGGGAACGATGGCATGGGCCGCATCCCCCAACAAACATGTGTTACCAAGATTCCAAGGTGAACAACGAACGGTTATGAGGGACGCATTGGGATTGTTATGAAAATCATGCAGAAGGGTTGGCATCAACGGCAGGGTATCCCCAAAGTATTGATTCCATACCTGGAGTACCAGATCATCACTTTGGATCTCGTTGAGCCCCAAGGCCACGCCGCGACCGGGATCGGCTTCAAACGGATAAAAAAGCGTGCAGGTAAAACTGCGATCGGGATTGGGCAAGGCAATCATCATGAATTGGCCCCGGGGCCAAATGTGCAATCCGTTTGGATCCATGGCGAAATCCCCGGAAGCGGTGGGAGGTATGTGGAGTTCTTTGTACCCGTGGGGCAAATAGGATTGGCTGTATTCGAAGCGGTCTGTTTTTTGGAGCGCGTAACGTAGCGCCGAGAAGGCCCCGTCCGTTCCTAACAATACTTCAAAGGACAAGGTTTCCTTGGCCGGGCCTTTCTCCAAAATCATCGTGCGGGCCTGCGCATCCACATCGACACAGCGAGCATCAAAATGAATTTGCACCCCGTTTTGCTCCGCCAAATCCATGAGCTTGTAGTTTAATCCGGACCGCGAAACCGAGTAAATTGCTTGGCCATCTTGACCGTAAGGTTGGAATTGGACGCCGCCTTGGAGGTCGTGAACCAACCGCCCCGGCATAGGCAGGCCCACTTGCCGAATTTCATCGGCTAGACCAGCCGCAGCAAGTGCCGTAAAACCGCGGTCACTCAGGGCCAGGTTAATGGACCGCCCCCCGTAAGCACCGGCTTTGCGGCTATCCGAGCGGCGTTCATAGATGACGGTTTCAAAACCGCGTTGCCGCAACAAGATGGCGGCCAAGCAACCGACGGGACCTGCGCCTAGGAGGTGAATGGTGGATGGCATAAAAAAACAGAATATTAAAACAAAACTTACCAGGACAGGGGACGAACCATGCGGACATTGACACAGGATCCAAAGCATCCCAAACCGTTCTGAATATTGGATGGGATGACGGCGGGTTCTTCAAATGGATTGCCGCTTTGCGCATTTTGTAGACCGACCGCTTTGAGATAGCGATACAAGGCGGGACTTAGGCGTTGAACAACAATTTGCATACGGTTTTGGGATGGCAGGGTATCCCCGGGCATCATGCTCAGGTCCACCCGTTCTTGCCACGTATATAGCCCGTTCACCGCACTAGCCGAGGTGACCAATTGATTGGGGTACCAACCGATATGCTCGTTCAAATAACGATCCTCCTCGAACCAAGGATTCCCAAGGATCCGGTAATTGATCCGATAATACCCCGGATCATCGGGACTGGTAGCGCCGGTTAGGTCTCTCCATTGAACCCGTATTTGAACCGAACGCGTCCAGGTGCTTGGGGAAGCCTGAACCAGGATTTGGACCGAGGTATCGGCGACCCTCCAAACCGGGACCTGGGTTTGGGACTCCACCGAACGGCCATCGGCGCTGCGAACATGGAGTTTGTATTCATAACCCTCCTTCACAAAGGATCCCCCGTTGCCGGAGCGGATGCGTGCAGTGTAAACGTTCTGAAACCCATCGAAGACAAAATTCTGCAGGGTATCCCCTAGGCCAGGGATGCTACCCGTTCGATTACGAACCAAACGAAGATTGGCCCCGGCCAGGCCCGAGTCCATGGCTACGGGGGCGCCAAAAAGCGGAGCCGATTGGTAAAGTTTGAGGTACAGACTGTCTTTTTGGAGGGTCGAGTCGCTTTCCAAAACCAGGTTGCATCCCACCACCAATTTGGAGGGTAGATCCAGGTCCACCGTATCCAAAAATTGGGGTCGGCAACCACCCAGGCCCAACCATAAAATCATAGGCAGGAAGCCAGCCCTGGGTAGGAAGCCAGCCCAGGGCAGGAAGCCGAACAAAGCCCGAAGGCCATGGCCGGTAAGGGCTTCAATCGCAGGGGATTTTTTTAGCATTGGCAAAATTTGAAACGCCATGAAATCGAAGGAATCACAAAGGCAAACAGCGAATACTGGACCAAGCGATTGCGGCCGCTTTGGCTATCGGATTCGACTTGAATAAACCAGGGGTTGGCCCGACTCAAGAGGTTATAAACCGAATACTCGGTCACTCGCTCCCCGCAGCGGGTCTTGCGGGTGAATTGGAGGCTAAGATCCACCCGCTGGTAACTGCGCAGACGGTAATTGTTTTGGGTTCCGTAATCTGTTGAATTCCATCCTAATCCAAAGAATGGATCGTTGTTACTGTCGTATCCCGGTATGCCCACCAAGGGAGCGTTAAAAGTGCCTTGGGGTAATGTTACGGCATTCCCGGTGCCGTACACAAAGACGGCCGAACCCTTGATTCCTTTGCGACCGGGCCTGGGAGCGCGCAGGTCAAAGAAATTAACCCAACTCAAATCATGTCGGCGATCGTAGCGCGCCGGAAACGGCAAACCGCCGTTGAGTTCATCAAATCGCAGGTCGGTTTTGCTGAGCGTATAACCCAACCAACCGTTCCAGACCCCTCGGTGTTTTTGGAGAAGGATTTCCAATCCCATCGATTCCAAGAAACCGCCCATCACTTGATCTTCCCATTGAACCTTGGGGATTCCGCTTTCATCAAAAATCTCTTCGGGATCCACCAGCAAAAAACTAGCTCCCGGTCTGTAAGCAATGTTGCCGTTGGTTTTTTTGAAATACGCTTCGGTGGTGATACTCCAGGAT
>RFPG01000128.1 GCA_009926245.1 Sphingobacteriia bacterium
ATGGGTAATACGGTGGTTTGGAAACCGGCCAATACCCAGGTTTATTCCGCCTATTGGCTCATGCGTTTGTTTCGTGAAGCCGGTTTGCCGGACGGGGTGATCAACATGGTCCCGGTTCCCGGTCCAGTAGCCGGCGAGGTTATCTTCAAGCACCCTGATTTTGCTGGCATCCATTTCACGGGCTCATCGGGCGTCTTCAATCAAATATGGGAGCAGATTGGCCGTAACATCGGATCCTACAAGTCGTATCCTCGCATCGTGGGCGAGACCGGTGGCAAAGACTTTGTTGTGGCCCATGCTTCGGCTCCCGCCGATGTGGTGGCCACCGCTTTGTCGCGCGGAGCCTTTGAATACCAAGGTCAAAAATGCTCTGCCGCCTCCAGAGCCTATGTTCCGGATGTGTTATGGCCTGAGGTATTGGAGAGGGTCCGGGCCGATTTGCATCACATGAAAATGGGCGGTGTCGAAGATTTCAGCAACTTCATCAACGCCGTCATTGACGAAAAGTCTTTTGACAAATTGAAGGCGGCCATCGACGAAGCCAAACAGCATCCCGATTGCGAAGTCCTCGTTGGGGGGGGCTGTGACAAGTCCAAAGGATATTTTGTCGAACCCACCTTGATTCAGACGACCAATCCCAAATACAGGACCATGTGCGAGGAGCTCTTTGGCCCGGTTCTGACCGTCTATGTTTATCCGGCCGATCGCTACGAGGAGGTTTTGGAATTGTGCAATAACACATCGCCTTATGCGCTGACAGGGGCTGTTTTGGCGACGGATCGCTATGCGCTGGATTTGGCCACGGCCAAACTGCGCCATGCGGCGGGAAATTTTTATTTGAACGACAAACCCACCGGTGCAGTGGTTGGGCAGCAGCCCTTTGGCGGAGCCAGAGCCAGCGGCACCAACGACAAAGCTGGTTCTTCCCTCAATTTGTTGCGCTGGGTCTCGGCTCGAACCATCAAGGAGAACCTATTGCCCCCGACCACGTATCCTTACCCTTTTCAGGGTTGATCAAAGGCTTCCGCTGAATTCAGGTGCAACCACCAGGTCTTTGGACCCGGCTTGGTAGGCGTAGAAACCCTTGCCGGTTTTGACGCCAAGGTTGCCGGAGGAGACCATTTTGACAAGAAGTGGGCAGGGCGCGTATTTGGGTTGCCCAAAGCCTTCGTGGAGAACGCGTAGGATGGCCAGGCAGACATCCAGCCCAATGAAGTCCGCCAATTGCAAGGGCCCCATGGGATGGGCCATTCCCAGCTTCATGACGGTATCGATTTCGGCGACACCGGCCACGCCTTCGTAGAGGGTATGCACGGCTTCGTTAATCATGGGCATCAGAATACGGTTGGCCACAAATCCAGGATAATCGTTGGCCTCCACCGGGATTTTCCCGAGGTGACGACTCACCTCCACGATGGTTGCGGTTACAGCGGGATCGGTGTTATAACCTTTGATGATTTCGACTAGTTTCATGACCGGAACCGGATTCATGAAGTGCATGCCGATCACCCGGGTAGGGCGCCCGGTGGCTCCGGCGATATCGGTGATCGAAATCGAGGAGGTATTGGTGGCCAGAATACAAGTCGGGGGGCATAATTGATCCAATTGCCGGAACAGTTCCAATTTGATTTGTCGGTTTTCGGTGGCCGCTTCGACCACCAAATCGGCATGTTGGGCTGCGGTGGCCAGGCTGGTGCTGGTATGAATGCGGGCCAGGGCGGCGTCTCTGCTTTCTTGATCCAGGCTGCCTTTGGCAACCACCCGGTCCAAATTCCGGGCAATCGTGGTCATGGCCTTCTCCAAGGCGGGGGCCGAGAGGTCCACCAGTTCAACTTGGTAGCCGCAGGTTGCAAAAACCTGGGCGATGCCGTTGCCCATGGTTCCACAACCGACCACGGTCACTTTTTGAATGGATGGTGCCGGGCTGTTGCCGGAGGAGGGGGGGGTCTTTGATTCCATATTCATGAACCAAAATTAGGTCAAGGCCCTCTATTTTGGAGGTGGCGTTGGACCCATTTGGTTCAGCGATCTTTGAACTATGAGCCAACCCACCGACGCCACCCTTTCGGTCACCGGTCTGAATGAATTGCTTCGTTCCGTTTTGGAAGGAAGCCCCTATTTTAGGCGCCTGCAGGTCGAAGGGGAAATTGCGGGTTTAACCCGAGCCCGCAGTGGCCATTTGTACTTTACCCTCAAGGATGCCGGGAGTCAAATCCCCTGTGTGATGTTTCAGGCTCAGCGACGCTTGCTGGAGGTGGAACCGGCCGAGGGGGATCGGGTCATCCTAGGTGGCGAGATTCGACACTATGTGCCCCGGGGTTCCTTGCAATTGCAAGCGTATTCCCTGCGCGCAACGGGGGTTGGGGACCTGTTTGCACTCTTTGTTCAACTCAAAAACCGATTGCAGGCCGAAGGCCTTTTTGACCGAGAACGCAAAAAAACCATTCCAGCCTATGCCTCGGCCTTGGGCGTGGTTTCTTCCCCGGACGGGGCGGTTATTCATGATATTTATCGGACTGTTGAGAGGCGTTTTCCTGCCATGCCCGTGGTGCTTTCGCCCAGCCCGGTGCAGGGGGAGGCGGCGGTTGGACCGCTGATCAAAGCGCTGCAAGCCTTGGACGCTCGGCCGGACATTGAGTTGATCATCTTGGCTAGGGGAGGGGGTTCCATGGAAGATTTGTGGTGTTTTAACAACGAACACCTGGTTCGAACCGTGGCCGCGATGCAAACACCGGTGATCACGGCCGTGGGCCATGAAACCGATGTAACCTTGGTGGATTTTGCAGCCGATTTGCGGGCCCCTACTCCTACGGCGGCCGCTGAATTGGCCACGCCGGATGCGGCCGATTTATCGCGAGAATTGAATCGTTTGGAACAACGTGCCGGTTCTGGCTTGTTATCCATGTTGGACCATTTGGAACAAGGGGTGGATGAAGGTGAACAAAGACTGCGTCGTGGCTTGCTTCAGCGTTTGGCCTTGATGGAACAGCGCTGTGAAACCCTGAGCCGGCAGGCAGAGGCCTTGGACTTCCGATCGGTCCTGCGCAGAGGGTTTAGCCTCACCATGAAAGACGGGCGTTTGGTAAGAGAGCCTCAAGAAGCCAGTCCCGGGGAGGTGATTCAGACCATTCTCCACGGTGGCCGTTTTCAATCCCAAGTGCTCCCCCAACCCGGAGATGAATGATCCTGTGTTGATTCATGGATAACGAAGGATTCAAACAGTTGGAGTATTCCATTCCCGAATCACCGGGGGTGTACCGCTATTTTGACAAGAACGAGGCCTTGCTCTACGTGGGCAAAGCCAAAAACCTGCGCAAAAGAGTTTCCCAGTACTTTTTGGAACAACGATCGCCCCACCGTATACGCCTAATGGTTCGACTCATCCATCGAATTGAGTTTACCGTGGTGGATACCGAACACGATGCGTTGTTGCTCGAAAATGTGCTCATCAAAAAGCTACAGCCCCGCTACAACATTCGACTCAAGGACGACAAAACGTATCCGTTTTTGGTGCTGCGCAACGAGCAATTCCCTCGTTTGGAGGTGACCCGTAAAGTTCAAAAAGATGGATCAAGGTATTACGGCCCTTATACGTCGCCCCCCGCTATGTACACCCTATTGGAGTTGGTACGACGCCTGTACCCGCTGCGGACTTGCGCCCTGCTTTTGTCCCCTTCCAATATCAAAAAGGCTGGTTACCGACCTTGCTTGGAGTACCAATTGGGAAACTGCAAGGCTCCTTGTGCGGGATTGCAGAACGAAGAGGAATACCGAGAACTCACCGAAGCGGTGCATCAATTGTTAAAAGGCAACCTAGGGGGGCTTATCAAAAGTCTACGCGTTCAACTTCAAGAAGCGGTCCAACGATTGGCTTTTGAAGAAGCCCACCGCATCAAGGGGCAGGTCGAACTTCTCGAAAAATACCAAGCCCGTTCCACCGTGGTCAGCACCAAGATTCATGATTTGGATGCCTATGCCTTGGCCCGGCACCGGGATCGGGCCGTGGTCAACCACTTGCATGTCTTGAATGGCGCCGTGGTCCGTTCGTACAACCTGGAATTTCGTTTGGCCTTGGAGGACGAAGAAGATTCATCGCGGCTGATGGCCCAGGCGATGTTGGAAATAGCCGAACGTTACCAACACGAACCCCGCCAAATTGTTTGCAATGTGTTGCCGGATAGCCCTCCTTTTCCGGGGGTTCGGGCCCGTATTCCCGCCAGCGGAGACCCCAAGAAACTGGTGGATCTCAGCCTCAAGAATGCCTTCTTTTGTTTGCAGGAAACCCTGAAAACCCCGGACCAACGCCAAAACGCCACGCGTTCGGATCGTTTGCTCTTGCAGGTCCAAAAGGACTTGCAGCTCAAGGAAGTCCCATCGCTCATGGAGTGTTTTGATAACTCTCATTTTCAAGGCAGTCAGACCGTTTCATCTTGCGTTGTATTCCGCAATGGAAGGCCTTCCAAGCGGGATTACCGCTTGTTTAATCAGAGGGACAGTTCGGGTATTGACGATTTTGCAAGCATGCACGAAGTCATCACCCGACGCTATTCAAGAATATTGACAGAGGGAGGGGAATTACCCGGTTTGGTGGTGATCGACGGAGGCAAAGGCCAGTTGAGTGCCGCCCGCGAGGCCA
>RFPG01000129.1 GCA_009926245.1 Sphingobacteriia bacterium
GGGCAAGACTGCTGACAGGCGGTTTGGATGCTACCATCCACTGGACGCATGCCTTTGCGTTTTCCATCCAATTTTCCGGCCTGAATCCGCTGCACACAGAAAGTGCATTTTTCCATCACACCACGGGCTCTCACCGTCACATCCGGGTTGAGTACCATACGACCCAGGTCGGTCTGCGCTGGGTTGTTGTAGAATTGCGGATTGTCGATGTAGGAGAACCAGTTAAAGCGACGGACTTTGTAGGGGCAGTTGTTGGCGCAATAGCGTGTTCCAACACAACGATTGTACACCATTTGGTTCAAACCCTCGGAACTGTGAACCGTTGCCAAAACCGGACAAACCGTCTCACAAGGAGCGTTATCGCATTGATGACACATGATGGGCTGGAATAGGACCGAAACCTGATCCGGCTTGTTGATGGAGTCGTAGTCGTTTTCGGTATTGATTCGACGCGTCTGCTCGCCTTCTCCTTGGTTATCAAAATTGTAATACCTGTCGATCCGTATCCAATGCATCTCACGGCGATTCAGGACCTCTTGTTTGCCGACAACGGGAACATTGTTCTCCACTTGACAGCTAACAACGCAAGAGCCGCAACCGGTGCAGGCATTCAAATCAATGGCCATGGCCCAATGATGCCCTTCGTAGTCCCTCTTTTGCCAAAGGGTGATGGCATCCCGGGATATCCCGGGATATACTTTTTTGGAAGAGCCATCTTCCTGGCGTACCGAAACATAGGGACGTACATTACCAGAGGCCGGATTGGCTGCGTATTCGGCCAAAGTGGTTTCCTTGACATGCAAACGGCCTTCAATGGTATGATGGGTTTGGGTCTGGGCAATGGCGTAGGTTTCCCCTGTCTTCTCCAAGGAACGGACTTGAACAAATCCTGCAGAGCGTACAAAAGGTGCTGCGTTGACACCGACCCCGGTGCCTGCCTTTCCTGCAAATTGTTGACCGTATCCAATGGCCAAGGCACAGGTATCGGCAAACAAGCCAGGTTGAACCAAGACCGGCATTTCTTGCTCCACTCCGTCCACTTTTAGACGAACCATATCCCCGTCCTTGAGCCCTTTGTTTTGGGCGGTAACCATGGATACCATCAAATAATTGTCCCAGCACGCTTTGGTTATGGGATCCGGCATTTCCTGCAACCAGGGAATATGGGCCAAAGTACCGTCTCCGATCCCCAATTTGGTATAGGTAACCAATTCGGGGCCCTCGGACTTGGCTTCCAAAAGACGGGCATCCTTGAGGGCCGCACAGGCAGCATTCAGGTCCACCCCTTTGGAAGGAATCGATGATAACCCTTGGGTTTTTTCGTAAACCCCATCGTGGAGGACTTTGCGCCAAAACGCCGAAAAATCCGAAGCCACGCCCGATGCTGCACCCCTGGTAATCCAAGAGTTCCTCAACACATCGTAAATCTTGTCCTGGCGACCCAGCAATCCCAAAAGCAATTCATCCCAACTTTTGGTATTGTACAAAGGGGCGATCGCTGGCTGCACCAAGGAATACATACCGCGACGTGGCTCCGCATCACCCCAGCTCTCCAGCATATGATGCGCTGGAGCGATACCGCGACACAGCGACAAGGTCTCGTTCTGACGTAGGCCAAAACCATAACAACGAACTGTCTTGAGAGCCTTGGCCCAGGCCGAACCTTGAGCACTGTGGTAAACAGGATTTACTTGCTGAACAAAAACGGCTTTGAACTGCCCGGCCTTCAAATCGTTGAGGGCTTTTTCGACCAAGGCGTCTTTGCCTTGGAAGGCCTGCCAAGGATGGGACCAATCCAGAGTTTGACCGTAGTTCCCTAACATTTCATTGATGCCGTTCACCAACAATTGGACATGGGTAACACCGGAACCACAGACCACCAACGAGGCGCCGCGGGCAGCCCATAGTTCCTTGGCAGTCTGAGACAAAGCATTGCCAGCGCACTCAAAAGCAGGAACCTGCAAGGCAGGCCTACCGGCCAAACGGGCCACAGCATTGTAAAGATTAGCGACCACCAATGCTTCTTGGGAAGCACGGTAGGTATAGCGGGCATCGGCATTGGAACCCGTTAGGGTCAACAAGGTCTCGAATTGGATATGCCGGGACATTTCCGGCTTTTCTTTGGTAGGACGACGACGGCTGGACCATTGTTTGGTGTATTCCACCGGTGACACCCAATTCCCCAGAAAATCTGCACCAATCCCCACCACGAGGTTGGCCTTATCAAATCGCATCGCCGGAATCGCTGATTGGCCAAACTGCATTTCGTTGGCCTCAAGCAACGATGAAACGGAGGCGCTATCCATCACCACGTGACGCAACGATGGAAAGCGATTCATGGTTTGTTGTAACAAACTCTTGGTCAAGGGAGAAACCACCGAAGGGGTCAATAAAAGAACCGTTCCTGGAGCTGCACCGCTTAATTCCTGAACCACTTCGCCCATCCAGTCCTCCCAAGAAACAGGGTTGCCATCCATGGATGGCTCGCGCAGTCTCTCTTCGTCGTACAAACCCAACACCGAAGCCTGTACCCGGGCATTGATTCCGCCACGATTGATGGAGGACATGTTATTGCCTTCGATTTTGATCGGACGACCTTCCCGGCATTTAACCAAAACCGAGGCGTAGTCAGTTCCATCAAAATAAGAAGTGGCGTACCAGTTGGGCAAGGATGGCGAAATTTCCTCCGGGTGCATCACAAAAGGAATGGCCTTCTTGACAGGGGTTTGGTTGCAGGCAGCCAAAGCAGCCGCTGAGAGCCCAAAACCACAATACTTCAAAAAGTCACGACGGTTGCTCGACAAATCATTTTTGCCGGAAAACACATCATCCAGAGGGAGTTCCTGGGCAAATTCTTTGGAACTCTCCTGGACAAAAGCGTCGGTATTCTTGAGTTCTTCAAGGCTTCTCCAGTATTTTTTTTCCACGATCGGTGAATTTAGGTGAGGTTGTTGATCCAAGTTTCTGGGGGAGGTAGGGTCCGAAACAACAGATTAATAGTGGCATTTGGCACAATCCAGACCGCCCAGATTGGCAATGGTCAGGCCCTTGTCGGCGACCGCCTGCTTGAAGGCCTCGGAGTTTCCATGGACTTGTTGGTAATAGCCGTTGTCCAGGTTAACCTTGGTTTCGCGGTGGCAATTGATACACCATCCCATGGTGAGCTGACTGTGCTGATAAACCTCGGCCATTTTTTCGATGGGCCCGTGACAGGTCTGGCATTGGATGCCGGCCACCTTGTAATGCTGATAGTGATTGAAGTACCCGAAATCTGGCAAATTATGAATCCTCACCCATTCAATCGGGGTATTGGTTTCGTAGGCTGTCAGAATCTTCTTGATTTCAGGGGATTCCTTCTTGATTTGATTGTGGCAATTCATGCAGACATTGACCGCCGGAATGGTGGCCGATTTGCCACGCTCTGCGCCGGTATGGCAATAGGTACAGGCAATTTCATGGGTACCGGCATGCAATTCGTGCGAAAAGGCAATGGGCTGGGTCGGTTGATAGCCCTGTTGAATCCCCACGTTGGAGGCCATATCGACCCCCCATCCAATCCCCGATACCAAGACCAGGGTCAAACCACCGCCAACAACATGCAATGGTTTGAGACGGATTTGCAACCCAAACTGCCGGAGTTCTTCCTTCGGCAGGCGGCCCGAAGCGACTCGTTCATCGTAAAGAAGGCGGTACTGCCTTTGGAGCAAACCTAGGAGCAAAAGAATAAGACCGCTGGCAAACAAGACCACCCAAAGAGTCAGGGTTGTAAATCCCCCGCTGTTCGGGTCCCCTGCTCCGGTTCCGTCCGTTGCCCCCCCTGCGGTGGCAGCGGCGACTGGGGCTTTGGCGCCTTCTTCTTTGATGTAGGCCAAAACGGCCAAAATCTCTTGATCGGACCAGTCGAAGGCAGTCATGGCCGATTTATTCCACTTCTCGTAAAGCTTGACAGCGTATGGATCGCCCGATGCGATAACGGCCTGGGAATTTCGAATCCATTTGAGGAGCCAAGCCTGGTCCCTGCGTTCTTCCACTCCTTTGAGAGCAGGGCCGACCAAATCCTGATGGATTTTGTGGCATGAAGCACAGTTATTGGCGAACAATTCAGCTCCATTGGGTTGTGCCTCAACCAATTGAGGCACCAAGAAAAGTCCAAGAAAAACTGAGCAAAGGGCGCCGCGGCCTAAAAACAATCGTAAGCGGCTCATTGTCATGAGGGAGAGTTTAGGAGAAGAAAGGAGGTGCAATGGCAAAATTCCACCGGGCAAAAATAAAGGTCAGAGCCCAAATTAAAGGGTTTTTATCAAAAAAAAGCAGGGACCAAGGGGCCCTCCAACGTAAGTCTAGGCCGTCTCCCCTTGGCTTTCCATCCACTGCCTGAACCGGCTGTCTTGTTGGCTCATTAATTCAGCAGGGGTTCCGTATTCAACCACCCTTCCACCATCCAAAAAAGCAACCCGGTCCGCATGGCGAACGGTGCTGAGCCGATGGGCCACGACCACAGTCGTCCGTCCCTCCATCAGACGATCCAGCCCTCGTTGGACCGCCACCTCGGATTCGGTATCCAGGGCCGAAGTCGCTTCGTCCAGAAACAGGAACTTGGGGTCTCGAAGGATGGCCCGGGCAATAGCCAC
>RFPG01000130.1 GCA_009926245.1 Sphingobacteriia bacterium
TTTGCATTCGAATCAAATAGTGCCCGCCTTCTTTGTGGCCTTGGCCAAAAAAACGGTGTTACAATACCAACTATTCAATCCCGGAAAAAAAGCTATCAAGACGGCGGCAAGTAGGTTCAATGGAGCTAATAGAATCAGACCCAAAGCAAGGTTCAAAAATTTGTTACGAGTCTCCCACATTTGGTACCAACCCAGTATGCCCATTTGCAACCAAGTCGCAGTATATCCATTGGTTTTGGAACTTCGAACCACCTCAAAGCCATTGCGTTCCAACAACGCCGCAAAGCCGCCTTGGCTGTAACGTGCATAGTCGTAAGGCATTTCGTGTTCATTCCAAACAAAAGGAACCGTAAACAAAACGAGACCGCCTGGCTTGAGTACCCGATGCAATTCACCCAGGATACGGTCGGGCTCAAAAACATGTTCGAGGACTTCACTGGCCAACGCATAATCAAAGCGATGAGCCTCAAAGGGGATGGTCTTTCCATCGTAAAAAACATCGACCTCTTCGGTTAAGTGGGGGTGTCCCGGGTTTTCCATATCAAGCCCTAGGTATTCCTCGACCTCAAAGAGATGTCGATACGGCTTGGCCCCGCAGCCAAAATCCAGCATGGAGCCTCCACGAAATTCAGAAGCCATTCCGGACAAAGTCCGATACAAATCCCTTCTGATGATATAGAATGGATTGATCAAGACACTGTACCATCTTGGCCTGAATTGCTGGGCTTTGTACCAGGTCTTAAAGCGTTCTGTCATCGTTTTCACGAACTTGTTGGGATTCCATGGGGTCCAAAGCACGAAGTGGTTTGCGAAAAACCGCAAAGACGGTATGCCCATGGGGGCTGTTGTGCGGACCCAATCCTTTGGCCAATAATTTGCCCAAAACAAAGGCCGGAATACGCGCTATCCAATTCACCAGGCTATGATCCACCATGGGACGCTTCCAACCAAACATTCGGTAAATCGAGGCAATGGTTAATTGATAAATGTAGTCAAAACGATGGTGGGCCTGCAAGGGGTCGTGTTGCACGGTCACCAATTCCAGGTTGAGATGCTGGGCCGCGTTCTCAAACCAGCGATCGGTATAACGGGAGATATGATGCGGTGGCAGATTGAGGGCCAGGTTGTTGGACTGACTGATATAGGAGTCTTCGGATGGAACGGCAATATCAATCCCATAGGTGGCTGCCATTCGCCTTGCTTCTTGGCTAAAATCCAGTCCGGTGTACGAAAGATTCAAGCCCGATTTATGCAGAAAGCGGGCAAAATTCCCTTTGCCCGAGCCTACTTCCAAAACATGGTGACCGTTCGCCAGGTAAGGCAGGGCCAAATCAAACTCATGCTTGTGGTCAACATAGTACCAAGGCTTGTGTTGAAGCGTGTTATAAAAAGCCTCGTCACCGCCAGCCAATGGCTCGTACCAACGCAGATCACAATCCGGGCAACGGACAATCGATAACACAGAACTTCCCCCAAAAAGTCGGGCCACCGGCGCTTTGTACAAACGACGGTACAACGCATCCAGGTCAGCAACCGGAAGGCTTTCAAGAACTTCTCCGTGCCCGGACGAACAAAAAGGACAAACCACCATAACGATGCAATTTAAAGACAAGAAGGCGCCAGAGTTTCAGGGCAGGGGATGGGAACATTTTGCTCCGAAGGGTGCGAATATCGGCAGATTGCTGGTGCTTCCATTGGTTGGGGTGCCGCAGTGGAAAGGGCATGGCCTCCATGGAGATTCTGGATAGACCGTGGTACACATCGGTGGCCGTATGCGTTGCGCCTTGGTGCCCAAAGCCAATATTGCTTACCAGATTCACCGAGGGCAGGAGGGCGTATTGATCGTGTTTCCATGCGGCAAAGAGAAAGGGATAATCCCAGGTATTGTAACGGCCTTGGCGGTACCGCTCAAACGTCCTTTTCCAAGCCCTTTCCCAACGGCCCGGTCCAAAAAGCCGCTTGAGCCCCCCTCTTTGGACCCATTCATCGTAACCCGATAGATCCAAATCCACCTTTTGCCAGGATCGCCTCCAAGCGGCCCACCCCCAAATATGGGTCAAGGCCGAGACATAGTAGCTATCATCGGTAACATGCTTGCCCTCCTGGAAATTATCCCCACTGATCATAAAAACCCGTTCATCGTCCGCGTATTTGTCGAGCAATTCGCCACAAAACCTCCAAAAATCGGGGTGGGGCAGGCAATCGTCCTCCAGGATGATCCCCGCCTCTTCGTTTTCAAAAAACCAATCCAAAGCCGAACTAACCGCTTTTTTGCAGCCCAAATTGGTGTCTCTGTACAAAGTTTGAAGGTTGCAAGGCCAATCAACCCCTTCGGCAATCATTTGGCGAACCCGTTGAACGGTTTCCCTTTCTTCGGGCCTGCCGGATCGTGGACCATCGCAAGCCACATAAAGGCGCTCCGGCCGCTGGGCCCGAATGGCTTTCAGGACTTCTGCCGTGGTATCGGGGCGGTTAAAAACCAAAAAAAGCAGCGGAGGCTGCGATCGCTTTTCTTGGTTATCCACAATTTGTCCCTAATTTTGCGTTAAATTAGCGTAGAAAACCAAGTCAAATTCAACCATAAACCCCTTAACCATGAAAAAAGTAGCCCTTTTACTCAGCGCCGCCGCTTTGTTGGCCCTGACCACCCCCGCTGATGCCGCTGGCCTCTTCGGCAAGAAAAAGAAATCCTGCTCGACCGAGCAATCCAAGTGTGGCGGCGCCAAAGCCACCACTGCTTCGGCTTCTGGTGATGCCAAAAGCGGTTGCGCTTCGGCCAAAGCCGAAGGCAAAGGTTGCTGCTCCAAGAAAGCCGCAACATCCGCCAGCAGCACCGCTCCTTCGATGTAATCCTGCGGGGCCGGCCTTTGGGCCCTCACCCCCATCGATTTCCCTTCATCCCGGCCGTACCCTACGTGCCGGGATTTTTTTTTAAAATCAGTTTATACGTATCTTTGCATAGAATTCTATACGTATATGCCAACCAAGCTCACCCTTTCCGTGGACGAAGAGGTCATTGAAGCAGCCAAGGACTATGTTCGCGATCATAACCAAAGCCTCTCCTCCGTTGTCGAGGAATACTTACGTGCTCTAATAGCTCCCAAGGAAAAGGAGCCTCACTTTTCTCCGCGCATTCAAAATTTGAAAGGGGTGATATCCCTTCCTCATGACTTTGACTACAAGTCAACCCTGAGTCAAGAAATACAGAAAAAGTACGGGATTTGAAGCATCTTTTCTTGGATACCAATATTGTCCTGGACTTGTTGGGCAATCGAGAGCCTCATCATCTTCCAGCTGCGCAGTTGTTCGAATATGCTGAGCGTGGCGCTGTGACCTTATACCTTTCTGCCTTATCCTATAACAACTTGTATTATATTCTCAAAAAATCACTGGCGACGCGTGATCTCGTCCAAGTTTTGAGTCAACTCCAAGGTCTAACTCGCACCCTATCCATGACGGATTCGATGATTGAATCCGCTTTGGCTTCAAAATTCACTGATTTTGAGGATGGGCTGCAGTATGTTGCGGCACAATCGGAACCAACAATTCAAGCCATCGTTACCAGAGATCGTAAGGGCTTCAAGCATAGCAAAATAGCCGTATTCAGTGCAGAAGAGGCCGTTGGTTTTGTAAGGACTCCTTCCTAAGCCAGGCCAAAAAAAACGCCCCTCCTTGCGGAGAGGCGTTCAAGCTTTGGTAAAGGCTTTCTTTCTTGATTAGCGAATCACCACCTTTTGGGTTTCGGTGCGGTCGCCGCTGCGGACTTCAACCGAGTAGATACCCAAAGGAAGGTTGGAAAGATCCAATACCCAACGGTTGGAAGCGGGGGAATCAACCGATACCACTTTGCCCATGGCATCACTCACCCGGATTTGATCCATGGTTTGAGCGTGAAGCAGATGGAACAAACCGTTGGATGGGTTGGGGTAGACAAAGAAACCTTCGCTGTGACGAACCAAGCGAGCGGCACGGAGCGTCAAGCCTGCTACAGGCTCGGCATTCATGTCTGCAATCTCGGAGGCGTTGCTGATTTCGATCATACCCTCGGTCTCACCACGGGCAACGATGCGCATCATTGGTTCCCCGGCTTGGAGATTCCAATTTTCCAAGGTATACCAAGCAATGTTAAGGCGACGGCCTTCTTGCTTAAAGGAAACCTCGATCGCCGAATTAGCCAGGGCTGGCTGAACATCCAGGACTTCCATACCTGCGGGCAAATCAATAAACAAGGTAACGGCCCCCACATTCGCTGGGCGGTCAACACCCAATTCCAAGGTATAATCCCCACCGCGGGTTTCTACCACGCCATTCATTTCGGGGGTGGTTGAGCCCATGCGGGCTGCTGTGCTAGGAACATACGAACCGTTGACATCGCCCACGCATAGGGCTTTGGCGTTGACGGTCACCGTATCGTTATTCACCGAACCGGTTGCCGCACCGTAGGTCCAGTTGCCTGCTGTGAAGGTGCTAATCAAACCAGCAACCCGGCGATTCACCAAAAGGGCATCGGCCGCATTCACCGCGTTGTTACCGTTGGCATCAGCCGCTTTGAGGCGAAGGCCCGCCAAGGTCACTGCTCCAAC
>RFPG01000014.1 GCA_009926245.1 Sphingobacteriia bacterium
AGGGCCAAAAGGGGGGGTGCCTTTTTAATTTTAAGCAAAATTTGACCATGGCATCCCCCCTAATGGAATGCGTTCCCAACTTCTCGGAGGGACGCCGCAAAACAGTGATTGACAAAATTTCGGCGGCCTTTGGGTCGGTTGAAGGTACCAGACTGCTCGATGTGGACCCCGGTCAGGCGACCAACCGCACGGTGATGACCCTGGTAGGTTCCCCGGCCGCTGTGGTCGAAGCGGCGTACAGAGCCATCGCCGAAGCAGCCGCGTTGATCGACATGCGAGAGCATCGCGGTGAACACGCCCGCATGGGGGCCACCGATGTTTGTCCGTTGATTCCCATTGCGGGGATGACGGTCGAAGAAGCCGTGGAATGGTCCCGTATCCTGGCCGAAAGGGTGGGTCGATTGCTGGGTATTCCGGTTTACCTCTACGAATATTCGGCCACCGCCCCTCACCGAAGGAATTTGGCAGATATCCGAGCAGGCGAATACGAAGGATTGGCAGCGCGCATGAAATCAGAAGGGTGGACCCCGGATTTTGGACCCGCCGAATTCAATCCCCTTAGCGGTGCCACGGTGATAGGCGCCAGGGATTTATTGGTGGCCTACAACGTGAATCTTAACACTGTTTCGACACGCTTGGCCAATTCGGTCGCCTTTGATGTCCGCGAGGCCGGTCGTGTGCTGCGCGATGGTCATCCGGTAACCGGAAAAATCCGGACCGATGCCCAAGGCGAGCCCCTTCGGCAACCCGGAACCTGCAAGTCTGTCAAGGGGGTGGGGTGGTATATCCCTGAATACCAGACAGCTCAGGTGTCCATGAATCTGACCCGATTGTCGGATACCGATTTGCACGAAGCCTACGAAGCGGTCTGGGATTCGGCCCAGCGTCGGGGATTGCGGGTCACCGGTTCCGAATTGGTGGGCCTGGTTCCTCTGGACAGCATGCGCAAAGCAGGCAAGTATTTTCTAAAAAAAGCGGGACGATCCGCCGGGGCCTCCGATGCCGAATTGATTGAGTCGGCGGTTCAAAGTCTGGGCCTGCGACAGTTGGGCCCCTTTGATCCCCAAAAAAAGATTATTGAATACGCTATGCAAGCACCCAGAGGTCGTCTTGCCAGCATGCCTTTGGGTGATTTGGCCGATTTGACAGCCAGCGATGCGCCCGCTCCCGGTGGGGGGTCCGTTGCAGCCGCCATGGGTGCGCTGGGTGCCGCCCTTGGGGCCATGGTAGCCAACCTTTCGGCCCACAAAAGAGGTTGGGAAAACGACTTGGACTTTTATTCCCAATTAGCCGAAAAACTTCAGGACGCCAAAGAAGAGTTGTTGGTGGCGGTGGACAAGGATACCGAGGCCTTTGAGGGTGTGATGAAGGCTCTGGCCTTGCCCAAGCAAAGTCCTGAGCAGCAGGCCGAACGCAAGGCGGCTCTCGATGAAGCCAATCTCCAAGCACTCCAGGTTCCCTTGGAAACCATGGAAGCCGTGGCTCGACTTGTTCCGTTGTTAGAACAAATCCTTCTCAAAGGAAATCCCGGTTCCCGTTCCGACGCCATGGTGGGCCTGTTGGCCGCCAGGGCCGCGTTGGAAGGCGCCTATTGGAATGTGAGGATCAACGCCGGTCCCGAGAAGGGCCGAGACCCGCAGGCCACGCTAGGTTTGAACCGGGCCATGGACCTGCGGCAATCCTGCAACGCCGCTGTGGATGCGGCCTTGGCTCAAGGCGAAGGTCTTTTTGAATAAGTTCTCCAGCATCGCATCGTCTAGCGGTTCATGGGTTTCATGTCACCGGCCTTGACAGGGGGGTAACTTTGTCTTCGTTCCTCCAAGTTGCGAAGAGAGATTTGCTGCAGTTCAAATTGGGGGCGAACCCCTGCCAAAAATTTCGGGGCTTCTTGGATCAGAGACAGAGGGGTGTAGGTTCCTCGAGGTCCGCCTAGGTACCGAGCGCGTTTTAGTTGTTGATCTTGAAATTCAAAAACAGCCCGGGCTGATTCGGTCCGACTCAAGGCCGACCAAAGGCTGTCGGTTCCCCGCGTCCAGTAAAGCGTGACCGTATTTCCGATTAATTCAAAATCACGCAGACGGTTGGCCGTCATTCGGGCCTGGGCTTTTTGACCGGCCGCTTGGTGGTAAAGGGGCCAAGGTAGGGTATCGGCCATTTCGCACAGGCCCGTGCTTCCCTCAAAGTCCAAGGTGCTCAGGCTGTCCCCTATGTTTTTCCATAGCATGCCGGTGGATTCCAGTTGTTGAGGGCCTTGCCAGGCCAGGATAGAGCCTTTGGCCTGCAGGGTTTGGCTTTGCCGGTCCAAAAACAGGGTTGAACTGCGGAACAACCAATTCCCGTGGGCCAGCAAGGAGGAATCGTTGGTCCATAGAATCAAAGAATCGGTGGGGGTCGGCATCCACCCCGCCAAGCTTTCGGTGATCCACTCCAAGGCGGGTTGGACCGATTCATCCAGAAGCCGAACCCGTCCCATAGCCCAAATCCCTTGGCGCCCCACGCTTTTTCGAGGAGCCGGAGGCGTTGACGGGAGGTTTCGTGCCGAATCCAGCGCAAGCATATCGCCTTGCAGGGTGATTTTTCGTTGAAGGTCCACCCATTGGGCTTGGCCCAAGGCTCGGTAGGCTCCGTTTTTCTGGTCCAGCTGAAGGGTATCGCCCGCTACGAGATAACGTTTTTGAAGAAAAGCCAGGGTCGGACCCCCCAAGGAATCGCCTCCGGTTGCACTACGGTGAAGAAGGACTTTTTTGGATTTAATCTGGTAGGTTCCACCATCCCCTTGCATGCTTCCTTGAAGACCCACCATACGGGACGGGGCTTCCAAGACCAGGCAGTCTGGCAAGGCTAGGTAGCGGCAAGCCTCGGTTTGAAGGTCCAGTTCAGGGTGACGAATCAGGACTTGTTTTTTGAACCGGTAATCTTTGCGGTTGAGGTCACCAAAGCCGTAACGGCTTTCGATCCTCAGGGCCCCTTGGCGTAAAACGCCTCCCTGTTCATAGACCGCTTCGGAGCTCTCGGTGAAAAGACGCAAGGACGGGGTCTCCAAGGACCAATCTCCTTGTTTGCAACGGACGTCTTCCTCAAAAAACGCCACTTTGCTGGCCGTATTCCAAAGCAGGCGTTCGGATTGAATTCGGAGCCCGGCTTTTCCCTGAAGGACCACCTTGCCCGTGGCTCGTGCAATTTGGTCTTGGTCCAAAAGGACCACCTCCCGGCAACGCAAGAGCCAATCGCGGTAGCGCAGAACAACGCCCCCGCTCAAGGTTTTGGTGCTGCCTTGGGGACCTTGATCCATACGGCCTTCCCCGGATTCGATGATTTCAAAAGAGCCCCCACCGTCCATAGGCCCCCCAGAATTTTGGGCTTGGGAGACCGTGAAACCCAGGACCAAGAGCAGGCTCCAGAAGCCGGCAGAAAGGGAGTAAAGGCGCATGGGGGATGGATGGCGGCCATGGGTTGCCGCTTTGGTCAAAAATACCCCCAAGGTTCTAAATTTGAAGGATTCGATGAAAGTGCTTTTTTTGGCGAGCTGGTATCCGATGAACGGACGCAGCGGGAACGGGATCTTTGCGATTCGGCAAGCGGAGGCCTTGGCGCAGGCTTACCGACGTTTTGGTCGTTCCGTCACGGTCGATGTGATGGCCGTGCAGCCCAGGGCCTGGATGGGTGGACGGGTTCAAATTCTTGGTGAAGTGCCCGGTGGACCGGATCATTCTACCCCAAGAGGGGATCTTCGGCATTGGTTGCTGACTTACCAAGACGGGCGAGGTGGTCTGTTCTCGTTGATCAATCAATGCTGGGCCTGGTTACGGCTGTTACGGGCTTACCGTCGGCATCATGGCGATAGGCCAACGGTGGTGGTTGCGCAAGTGGCTTGGAAGGCGGCCGTGGTGGCTCTCCTGCTGGGTCGTCCTTACGGTGTTATGGAGCATTGGTCCGGTTACTTGGAGAAAGAACCGCCCTTGAAGCCTATTAATAAGTGGTTGGTTCGTAGGTCTTTGCGTAATGCACGTTCGGTGGCCGCGGTTTCGCCTTGGCTGGCCGATGCCCTCATGCAATTTTGTTCCGGTCTCAGGGTATCGACCTTGCCCAATGTGATCGAAGAGGTTCATTGGGTACCACCCGCCGGGGAAGGGCCCGCCGAGGAAGGGCCCGCTGGGCCAGAGCCTTGTCGGGATCCCCGGGTTTTCTTGCATGTTTCGGATTTGGCACCTGTCAAAAACCCTCGTCTGCTTTTTGGGGCCTGGGCCCAAAGTGGTTTATCCGAACAGGGGTACCTTCTTCGGGTGGCTGGTGAATACTCCCAAGAATCCAAGGCCAACTATGCCTCGGTGAAAGGGGTGGAATGGTTGGGAATATTGAGTCCATCTGAATTGTGTTATCAGCTGAGATCATCCCGCGCGCTTTTGCTGAGTAGTCATCGTGAAACCTTTTCAATTTTGGCCGGCGAAGCCTTGCTAAATGGCTGTTCTGTATGGACTTCGTACCCTCCACTTCGTGCTTTTTATCAAGGATTGGACGGTTTGGTTTCTTTGCCCGATGATCAGCCTCTAACCTGGTCCCTGGCCTTGCAAGAAGCAGTGGCCTCGAATCCACCACCGTGGAATACCCCCCAAGCCGTTCGGTTGGTCCAAGAGCGTTTGAAACCCTACCGCCACGACGAAGCTGGGCAAGCGATGCTGTCCTGGATTGATGCATGGAAACCATGAAAGCAATTTCTCTAACCTTGATTTTTCGGGTTGGTCAAACCTTGGGTTCGGTGGTCACGCTGTGGCTGACGGCTGCTTGGATGGGGCCCGTTTTGAGAGGCCAAACATCTCTTTTGAATTCGTTGGTTCACTTGGCGGTTTTGTTGAGTGGTTTCGGGGCCGGTTCTGGGATGTTGTACGCCGCATCGAGGGCCCAACGAGAAGGTTTGCTCCGTTGGCTCTTGGTATTTGCTTTGTTAGGGGCTTTGTTGAGCTTGGCTTTGGGAACCGTAGGTGGGTTGAGGGGGAGCTTTGAGGATGCCCTGTTCTGGAGTCTGGGACTTGTGTCGGCTGCTTTTTTGCAGGCTTGGTTGGCCGGTCAACGAGCCTTGGCTTTGGGTACCGGCCGATTGGACCTGGATCGGTGGACGGGTGCGGCTACCACGGTTTTTCCAGCCTTGGGCCTGGGCCTTTGTTACGCCTTGAATTCGTCTCCAAGCATGGGTCTCTACGTGGGGGTTCTGGTCGCATCCTTGCTTTTGGTGACGGCCTTGGTCGCCCTCCAGTCCAGGGCTATGGTAGGACGTGTCAACGAAACATTCTTGGGTTCAGAGGAAGAATTTCGGGAATCGCGGGCGCTCTTGGGACTTTTGTGGTCCAAAAATCGTTGGACGGCCTCGGCCAACCTGGCTCAATTCATGGTTTACCGGCTCCAGTACGGGGTTCTTTTGCTTGGCTGGGGGGAGGCCACGCTGGGGGTTTATTCGGTGGCCGTGGTGGCAGCCGAAACCTTGTGGCTGATTACCCAATCGTATTCGACGGTCTTGCTGTCGCGCTTGAGTTCCCATCGTGGGGAACCGACCCCAACCCAGGTGCGACAATCCTGGACTTGGGCCAAGCAAGCGTTGGCTTGGACGGTGCCGGCTGTTTTGGGTTTGCTCTTGATACCAACCACTTGGGTGCAGGTACTTCTGGGCCTTGAATACGGGTCTTTAACGCGTTGGTGGTGGTATTTGGCACCGGGTATCCTGGCCCTGGCCTGGAGCAATGTCTTGGTCCATCATTTCACCGCTCTGGGTCTGGTGCGGGTTTCCTTTTTTTCATCAGCGGGGTCGGCCCTGTTGACCATGCTGGGCTTGGCTTACGCGATGGATGCTGGCGGTGTTGAAGGGGTGGCTTTGGGGTGGTCCTTGGTCTTGGTTCTTAATGCAGCCGCTGTGGGGGGGTATTTTTTGAATCGGTACCGGTCTTATCTTTGGCCTCCTTCCGGTTAAAGGCCTTTGGGGGTCATTCCGGATTACGGTGGTTGTAGCTCAGTAGGTTAGAGCATCAGATTGTGGTTCTGAGGGTCGTGGGTTCGAATCCCATCATCCACCCATCGCGGTTTTTGGACCGCATTTTCCAGCCCTACTCGGGCAATTGGACCCGAACGATTTCGATTTTGGTTCCCACGCTTCGGTATCCTAGATCAAAACAACAATAGGTGGGTGTTTTCTCCCGAAGCAATTCGGTATGGGTATGGTATTTGAATCGGTAACCTCGGTCCTCCAACGAGGCTTTGGACAGGACCTTGCCTGCTTCGGACAAGCGCAGACATTCCTCCAAAATCTTACGATTTTTTCGTAACATTTTCTGGATGTGGAGCACTTGTCGTAGGCTGTTTCCAGTTTGTCGATGGTAGTGAATGTTGCGACAATAATCGTCGCAAAATTTTTTGTCGCTGCGCCCCTGCAGAGCTGCTCCGCACTGAAGGCAAGTTCGTTGGTCCATAAGGGTTGATAAGCGCAAACCTACGGGTACTCATTTCAGGCCTATGGAACTTTGTTTTTGTTCAATTAACCTTCACCTTTTAAATCCAAAATCATGGGAAACATCCGAAATCAAGTCCGCCTCATTGGTAACCTGGGCCGGGACCCCGAATTCCGGGAAATCAGCAACGGCCGAAAAATGGCTCGCTTTAGTTTGGCAACCAACGAGTATTATGTGGGCGACCAAGGCGAGAAAATGGCCGAAACGCAGTGGCATCAGGTGGTGGCCTGGGGCAAACTGGCCGAAATCTGCGAGCGGCTGCTTCACAAGGGTTCCGAAGTTGTGTTGGACGGTCGCCTTAACACCCGTTCTTACAACGACAAAGAAGGAGCCCGCCGAACCTACACCGAAGTGGTAGCCCTTGAAATGGCCGTCATGGACCGTCGATCGGCCGAGAGCGAGGGAGAATCTGATTCGAATGAATCGACGCTGAACTAACGCAAGACGACGAATTTGCCGTTAAAGACCCGTTCCGTATTCAGATCGTGAACGTTAAACAGGTAAATCCCGGCTTGAATGCTTTGTTTGCTGTCAGAAAGGATATCCCACGCATGTTCCCCCCCAGCCATGACAACTTGGTCGGGATTACCAGCAAATTCTGCAAACCACTGGGCCTTGCTTCCGTTAAAATCGCTGTCCGAATCGTGCTCAAGCAGGGCCACCGGATCCCCTGAAAGGGTGTAGATTTTGATATGGCAACGGGACGGAAGATTGTAGAAAACCAATTTTCTGGATCGGGCGTTGCTACCGTCCCAAGCTGCTGTCAAGCGGTAAGGATTGGGGTAAACCCCGATATCCAGAGGGTTGGAGGGATCGTTTTGGCCCGGTGTACCCGGGAAGAGGCGTCGCATTGAACTGCTTCGGGAACTTTCAAGAGGCTCCAATCCGACGGCTGGGTTTCCCTCGTCCAGGGCCGTGAGGGCGCAGAGGTATTGCCAACCAGGCAGAAGGCGACCGATTCGGTACTTGTAGTAGTAGCTCACCGTATCGCCGTCAAACAAGACGGGATTGTCCAAACGAACCGCATCAAATCCGTTGTTATATCCAATGCCGTTCCCGGCCGAATCCCATTGCGCTATCAAATTCATCCGTGCCGTTGCGTCGGGGTAGCGATCATCACCGGGCTTGCTTAGGTACAGGCGGTACCCTTCAAAGTCTTTGACTTTGGTGATGGGATCAATGGAGGCCTCCGCTCCGTTATCCCAATACAGATCCAGGCCTTCCTCGGTAAACTCGGTTCGCAATTTGGGCTGAGCTGGCGGCTCCGGTAACACAAAGCGATCCAGGGTTCCGTTGTTGTTGAGGTCTTCTCCGTTTTCCAAGATACCGTTGGCATTGGTGTCTTCGCCCAGGAAGGTGCGCTGGGCCCAGCCCAGGTTGTTGCGCAGATCGGTTCTTGAAGCGTAGGAATCTGGAACCTGATCGGGACGACGGGGTGCGCAGACAAAGGCAACATAATAATCCAGGCTTTGGCCGCTGTCGATTCTGGCAAAGGGTCCTGCTCCCAACAATTGCACCCGGTTCCCCGGGACATTGAGGTTGGCGCTCGGTCCAAAATTCCCACGGTTCCGTAACCGGTCGTAGCGCTGCAAATCAGAGGTGGGGGCTGCTTGGTTGTAGATCCAATAGTTGGGGTTGACTTTGAAGCCTGGGCTGGAAGGAGATTGGGGATGGTAAAAAGTTCCACCTGTTTCGGCACCAAGGAATTGAATGGCCCCGTACGAATTCGCAAAGCCTGCATCGTCTCCCGTCACGTGGTAGGCATATATGGCCTGCAGCGAATCTTCGGCGCCCACCGAGCCTTTGTTAAAAAACGCGCCGCCTCGGTCGTTGGTGACGTTGACATTTCGTACCACCAAATCGCTCCAGATGCCCGTGTACAGGGAATCCCAAGGCAAGGGACCCAGGTTGGTGATTCGGTAGCGCAGGACCGTGAAATAATCAGCGAATGGAAAGTTCCAGGCCAAGCTGTTGAGTTGAACCCGGGCATTGAGGGGCAACAAATGATTGGCGATGGGTTGTCCCGATCCAGGAACATAGGTCAACGAATCGGTAAAATGCAATTCGAATTCTTGGTGCGCCAAGGCGGACAAAGAGTAGTTGGGATTTCCTGGCAGGCTGGACTTTTCAAGGACGGGCCAACCGGGCAAGGGACTAAACTCAAAGCCCGCTTTGCCGGCCGCATAACCCGATGCATCGTCCAGCGATCCTGTTGAGACAGACAACTGCCCCCCTCGGTAGGCACCCAGCCAAAGGCCGGCCTCAAAGAGATGCTCCACCCCGGAATTCAAAGGGTATTCCATGGAAGGCAGGCCTTGAGGCTCGTTTCGGACATTGGGTCTACCGACCGTCCCCGCGTTGGTGATGTGCAGGCCCATTTGGCCGACCTGTACACTTTTTTCTTCAAATTGGGCCAGGGCCGGATGGGCCAAAACCAAGGCTAGGAGGGCACATAACAGGAAAATTCGCCCGAAGGGGGAGGAGGCGCTTGGCTTGCAATCGTAGAAGAAAGGCATGTCGCAAAATTAGGTTCAAGGTTCGGTTCTCCGTTCAAGAAGGTGGGCCTTGGCTTCGTTAGGGCCGCATTGAAGAAGAAGGTCCAAAACACTCAAACCAGGCACAAACCCAAGACGTTCCTCAAAGTGTTGGTAATAAGGTCTCAAAGGCGGCCATGCTTTCTTGTGGAGGCCTGATGGTTGGTCCAGGGAACCGACATGAATTTTGAGGGGATGACGCAACTTGGTCATGAGGTAATTCAAAATGCGCAGGTTGTAGTCAAAAAGCAAAGGATCCGGTTTTAGAATGATTTTTTCGAGGTCATCGGCCCAATAATCAAAGTAAGGGGCCCTCCGGTAGGTGTTGACAAGGTGTTTCCAGTGCTGGGAGGCCCATGGGCTGGGCTGGACCAAGCGGACCCTGCCTAGGGGTTGGTGATGGCTACGCCCTCCCTCAATGGGTAGACTCATGAGGAGGGAACCCCTGGGATCCAAGAGCCGGTACCTGTTCATGCCGCTCGCCTTAACAAAGGGAGTTCCCGGGTCAAAGCAGACCTCCTCCAAATGCATTAGTTTTGCTACCAAGGACCCTTCCGGCCAGCAATGCAAGGGCAGAGGGGGTCCCTCCACCAGGTTCCATGCTTCGTTTGACTCCAAAATATTCCGGTTCTTATGGCTGCTAAACTACGTCCGGCTAAACTACGGCTGCTCTTGCTGCTCTGTTTCCAAGGCGTGGCTGTGCTGCAGGCCATGGATTTGGCCTGCGTTCCCAGCATCTGGCGACATCCGCTATCTGGTCCCTATGTTGATTTGACCCTTTACCTGCGTCCCGCATCCACTCCGGTTGATTCGTCCGCTAACACGGGCATCCGGATTGAAATCATGGTCTATCACAAAGACGGAATCCGTGCTTTTGATAAATATGTGTTACGAAAAAACGCAACGACCGAATCCGACACTTCGAGCCCAATAACATCCGGGGACTGGGCGGATCTGCGACGTTTTTATTTGCCTCCCGGTCGATACGGCTTGGAAATCCGTGCGGTCAGCCTCTGGGATACCTTGGACCGTGCGGTTCTGTCCAAGGAACTCATGGTGGACACCCCGACCACCGGACCCAGCCTGAGTTCTCCGATTTTATTGCATGCATGGTACCGTTCTTCGGAGGCCTCCCGGTGGAATCGTCATGGTTTTTTTTTAATGGCCCGACCTGATTTGCCTTATCGTAGGACGTTGGATACCATGGCGTTTTATACCGAGGTACACCTGGACTCTACCAAAGCGGGTCGCTACCTTCTGCAATACGCTTTGCAGGATCAAGATGGTCGAGTGGTAGGCGCCCGACAGGCTTTTTCTCGGATACCTGTTGGCAAACAAGTCCATGCGGTGCTGGGCACATGGCCTTTGGCTGATTTGGAGCCTGGAACCTATCGTTTGGTTATGGAGCTCAAAGACAGCACCAATACGACGCTCGATCAAAAAACCGTATCGGTGGTCCGTTGGCGACTTGATGGTTGGGCCAAAAACGGACTCTTGGCGGTCCAAGGTCGTCCAGGCGATGCGACCCAGGATTCACTCAAGGCTTGGGAGCAATGGTTGATGGGTTTGGACAGCAACGCGATTTACCGGCAATGCATGTCACTGAGGCCTCTATGCGACACCAGGCAACGGGGAACCTTGGATCGCTTGGCAAACGCCCAACCTAAGGACCCTTCCGCCATGCAAAATTTTGTTTACCATTTTTGGAAAGGGAGCGGGGAACAGGGGGCGGTTTCCCGGTGGATGGCCTACCAAGAAGAAGTGGACAAAACAGTTTCAATGTTTTCCTCTCGGATTACCACGGGTTACGAAACCGAAAGAGGGCGGGTTTACCTTCAGTATGGACCGCCCAATTCCAGAACCGTGGTGGACAACGAGCCATCGGCCTTTCCTTACGAAGTTTGGTGGTACTACCAAATCAAAGGTCAACGCAATGTTCGTTTTGTGTTTTACAATCCGGATATGGTCACCAACGATTATGTTTTGTTGCATTCGGATGCCTTTGGCGAAAATTCCGACCCGCAATGGCGCCTGCAATTGTTTAGCAGGACCACCGCCTTTCAGAACTTGGATAATTCCATGAATCGCGGTCATTTTGGTTCTCACCTGGATGATCATTTGCGTAATCAGTAAGCGGGGTGGGGCGATTGCTGGCATTTGTGTTGCAGTACCGTTTGGGTTACCGTCGAAAAGTGGTGCAGAACAATCTTTTGCGAGTCTTTGGGGAGAAAACCGTTCAGGAAAGGCAAGCGATCGAACGAGGTTTTTATCGATACCTCGGAGGATTGCTTTGGGATTTGTTAACGAGTCTCAGGCGTTCGGGGGATGATTTGATCCATAAAATTCAGTTAGAGAATCCCGAGGTTCTTCGCAAGGCTTCGGCCGACCATCGTTCCGTGGTTCTGTTGACTTCGCATTTTGGTAATTGGGAATGGATTGCACGGCGATTGGCCGCAGAGCGTTTGGTTCAGTTTTGGTTTGTTTACAAGCCTTTGGGTCGTCCTTGGGCCGAGCGTTGGCTTCGGCGATGGAGGGAACGTCAGGGGTTGGTGCCGGTTCCCATCAAAGAAGTCAGGCCCCGGCTCAAGGAATTCTTTGAAAACGATTCCTTGGCCACCCCCGTGGCCTTGTATTTGGGTGCCGACCAATCGCCGACGCCCCATAGCCGATGGATCGTGGGCACCTTTTTGGGGCAGCGAACCCTCATGTATCAGGGGCCGGAGGAATTGAGCAGGGCCTACGGTCTGCGACCGGTCTATGTGGGTATCGAACCGCTGGAGGGTGGGAAGTACCGAGTTCGTTTGGAGGAAGCCCCCCAAGGTTGGGAACTGGAACCTTCGGGATTTTTGATGCAATGGTACATGGACCGACTGAGTCAACAAATTTTTCGCGCTCCATCGTTTTGGCTTTGGTCGCATCGTCGATGGAAACTTGAGGGTCTCGATCGCCCATCCACGTCCCTCTAAAAATTCAAAAGCAGGATCAACCCATGGACTTTTTGCATTTTGCGGTCGTTGTACTCAATTGGAATGGCTTGGAGCATCTCCAAAGGTATTTGCCATCCGTTTTGGCAACCGAATACCCCCGTTGGACCCTGGTGGTCATTGATAATGCGTCCACCGATGGATCCAAGGAATGGTTGAACGGGGTCATGGTGGGCGAGAATTGCAAAATGGTCCAACTTGAATCGAATTTTGGGTATACCGGTGGGTATATGGAAGGACTCCAAGGGGTGGAAGCGGATGTTTATGTTTTGTTAAATTCGGATGTGGAGGTCCAAGCCGATTGGCTGCAACCATTGAACCGAGCTTTTCTTCAGGATGCTTCGGTGGGGGCTTTGCAGCCCAAAATTCTCTCGGACCGCCAACGGGATTCCTTTGAATACGCCGGAGCGGCCGGTGGCATGGTGGATTCCCTGGGTTACCCCTTTTGCATCGGTAGGGTTTTTGAGGATTTGGAGAAAGACCTGGGACAGTACGAGGGTATGCATCGGGTATTTTGGGCAAGCGGAGCCTGCCTAGCCGTTCGATCCAAGGTTTTTTGGGAATGCGGGGGATTGGACCGCCGGTATTTTGCGCACATGGAAGAAATCGATTTGTGTTGGCGCATCCAACGCAGTGGAAAAGTCTTGCGATCGGTTTCCGAATCGGTGGTCTATCACCTGGGTGGTGGTTCGTTGGCCTACGGTAGTCCACGCAAAACCTATCTCAACTTCCGAAATAGTCTTTTTACGTTGGCTCAAAACCTCCATGCCTCGGAATGCCTTCCCAAAATTTTCGCCCGACTTGTATTGGACGGGGTGGCTGCTGTTTATTTTGTTATGAAAAAAGAACCGCGCCATACATGGGCTATTCTGAGGGCCCATGTGGCGTTTTATGCGGCCTTGCCGACGATTTACCGATTGCGGCAGAACAGTCCTTGGCCCCGACCCCGGATGGTCGATCTGGAAGGGGTATGGTCAGGGTCTGTCTGGACCTATCCTGCCTTGAGCAAAAAGGGCAAGCGCCGAATGGCAGCACGATTACGGGGCTTCGCTGACCTGCTTTTGGTCAATGGCGGTCCAACAACTCAAGGAACTCAAGC
>RFPG01000131.1 GCA_009926245.1 Sphingobacteriia bacterium
TTAGGGCGGCATGGTTTGCCTTGACACCCGTTTCTTTCAATGGTTTGATGTTCAACTTACGATTCGTTGCTTTGGCGAGCACCTCTGGAACTACGCCACTCGCTTGGGATATCAATACAGCGGGTAACTGTGAATATGCCGATGAATTTGCGGATGTTATTCCCAACTGCACCTTTACGAATGGTTCCTCAACCATCGCATCACCCGCATCTATTTCATCTCAACCCAGTGGTTCAACCAGCATTACAGCAGGTGGAAACACCTCTTTTTCTGTTACGGCTGCTGGAAACCCAACCTACCAATGGCAGGAATTGACGGTGGGCGGTTCATGGTCCAATATTTCGAACGGTGGAGTTTATGGTGGTGCTACAACCGCTACTTTGACCATCACAGGTGCTACCACTGCGTTGAATGGCAATCAATACCGGGTAATTGTAACAGGGGGCTGCGGTGCACCTATTACATCCAACGCATTAACCTTGTCGGTCACCAGCGCCAATGCAACCGGTCTAACAGCGGGCAACGCGAACGGTTGTCAGGGCGATACGGTTTTGGTTCCGATCAGTGTTTCGGGCCTCAATGCCGCCACGGCTTTTAGTTTCAAGTTGAATCTTCCTGCGGGGATTAACTATGTTGGCTTGGCGAATTTGGCAAGTGGAATATCTTCAGCATCCGGGTCGGTTGCATCGGGTGTCTTGACGATCAACTGGACTGGCTCCGCCTTTACGCAGGCTAGTGGAACCATCATGAATATTCGTTTGGTCTTGGGAGCTCAGGGAGGATCCTTGGCTTGGGACAATACCACCTCGGTTACTCCGAATGCAACGTTGAGCTATACGAACGGTTCTTTGGGCGTAACGCCTCTCCCAGTTATTGTGACTCAACCTGTTGCGGCGATTACGGTGGCTGAATTTTTGGGTACCAGTATTTCAGCAGTTACCAACAATGCCACGAACTTCCGTTGGCAAAAGCAGGATGTAGGTTCAACAACTTGGGCTGACTTGACTGACAACAATGTCTATTCGGGAACGGGGACTGCGGTATTGAATATTTCTTCGGCTACTTTATCGTTGAATGGAGCGCGCTATCGCCTACGCATGTCGTCGGGTACCTGTCCTGCTCAGGTTAATTCCAGCGTATGTACACTGTCCGTGACGCCTATGCAGATTACCTTGAATGCTCTGGGTGCCAATGCCTGTGCTGGGGATACGGTGACTGTTCCGGTTCGTGTTAGCGGTGCCAATGCTATTTCGAACATGAGTATTTACCTCATCTACAGTGCGTCCAACCTGACCTTTTTGCCTGCCCTCACGGATAGTTTGTTGAATGCTAATATTTCTGTTCAAGCGATTACTTCACCAACTCCTCGAATCTTTATTTCTTACAACGCCGGTCCTTCGATAAACATGAATCAAACCACGGTGGTTCGTTTGCGTTTCCGCGCCTTGGGTTCATCGGCTTTGACTTGGTCAAATAATTCGGATTTTTCGAACAGCATTGGAGATGCGGTCGCTCTTACTCAGATTTCTGGTGTAAGCAGCAACATTGCCGTCACCGAAGCAGTTGTAACGGCGGCTGGTCCGACTTCTTTCTGTACGGGCGGTTCTGTTGTTTTGAATGGTAACACCATTGCTGGTGCAACCTACCAGTGGTTAAATGCCTCGGGTCCAATTGCGGGCGCTACCAATGCTTCATACACCGCTACAACGGCGGGAAGTTATCGCTTTGCTGTCGCTGTTGCCGGCGGTTGTGCCGATACATCGGCTCCTGTTACGGTGACAACATCGGCTCCTCCTGTGGCCGCTATTACGGCATCGGGTCCAACGACCTTCTGCCAAGGCGGTAACGTTGGATTAGTTGCGACAAGAGGGAACGGCTTTACCTACCGCTGGTACCGGGACAACACACGTCTCTCCAATTTGGCTCCCAACCAGGACTCCATTGGGGCTTTGTTGTCAGGAACGTATCGTGTTGTTGTGATCAATGCAGGTAACTGTTCGGATAGTACGGCCGGTGGAATCGTAGTAACGGTTAAGTCCAAGCCACGTCCACCCATTGTGACCCGTCCATCCACAGCCCCCGCCTCCGATTCGTTGTTTACGAATATTCGTAATCAGAATAACATCACCTGGTTCCGCAACGGGGTTGCATTGACTGGTGGTGCTAACGGTGCGTTGCGCATTACGGCCAATGGTATTTATCGTGCTGTCCAGGACAGCAACGGTTGCCGTTCAGACTCCTCCAATGCCTACATTGTAACCGGCGTAGGAATTTCTGAAATGGAAGAAAATTCCCTTGGCTTGGTGGTTTTTCCAAACCCAGGTCGTGGCATTGTTAACCTAACGGGTCGCTTGGACGACAAGGTGGGTATGACTTCAATTGTAGTTACGAATCTTGCTGGTCAGGTCGGTGCTCGTTTCAACGTTGAGGGTCTGAGTGGGTCGTTTAGTCATGTTTTGGACTTGACTCATCTGGCCCCGGGTGTTTACATGATTACCCTCCAAAGGGAGGATCGCAGTGGGGTGATTCGCTTTGTACGTGAATAAACCTTTTGTTATGTTAAGGAAATGCGCCAATATGATGTTGGCGCATTTTTTTTTGGTTTTGGGTTTTACGGCAGGGGATGTTGGGAAGGGTAGGGCGGAGGATCGTTTTCCTATTTCGTCCCAGGCTTTGTCCCAGGAAATGGTTTTTGGGGAGCTCGTTGAAAACTCGACCCTCCTTAATTGCTCAATTGACTGGGTGACTAGCAGCGGTTCGCCCAATCCTTTGGTGTGTTTGCAAGGGAGCCTGGTTCCTATTCGATTTGCAACGACAGGTGCGACAAGTGCAAGCGTTTCGGGTTTGCCTACAGGGTTAACGGGTGTATGGGCCAACGATACCTTTACGATAAGTGGATCGCCTACGATGCCGGGTACTTATCCCTATACCGTTTCCTTGGTGGGTGTTTGCAGTGCGGGAACGGTGACGGCGAGCGGTACCATAACCGTTCAGTCTGTTTTTCCTGGCGCCCCCAATCTGTTCTCTTCCACGTCCAATTTATGTCCTGGAGACACGGTCACCCTGTCGGTCGTTCCTGCCAGTCAGTTTTTGGTTTACCGGTGGTTCAATAGGGGTCAACCGGTAAGCGGCCCTTACGGACTAGGTGTTTTGGGTTTGGCGGGTAGTCAGTTTCGTTCTGTCGATTCGGGAGCATACACCGTTCAAGCAGTCAATTCGGCAGGGTGTATAGGTCCTGTTTCGAATGGGGTGAATGTAGCTATATTGATAGGGGCAACGCCTGTTATATCCCAGCAGCCGGTTGCTAGGTCGGTTCCTTTGGATGATACCGCTTATTTCGAGGTCCAAGGTTCTGGGTACGATACCATTCAGTGGGAGTATCAACCGGTACCGACAGCGCCGTGGATGAACGTGGGGCCATCGGCAGGTCCGTTTATGGGGCCGTCCAACCTGCCTAGACTTTGGGTCTTGGCGGGAAGCCCTAGTTTGTCAGGTTGTCGTTTTAGGGCCAGGATAAGTGGATTAAGTCGTTGTGTGCCGGATGTTTGGACGCAGGAAGCGACTTTATCGGTTCAGCAGCTTACGCCTTTTCGTCTTCGTTTGGATACCGTGGTTCGATGCAGTCCCTCCTCCTTGGATACCATGGTGTTAGAGGTACGCGCGGATGGGGTGAATCGGGTGGCGTTGACCCAACTGGCAGTTGTCAGGAGTCAAGGCCTGGGATGGGTCGCTTTGACCGATCGTCATCCGTCGCTTTTTGCATTGAATGCCCAGGTTAGGGGGGATACGATTTTGTGGAGTGGCTTTGGGAATCCGACACCTGCGTTGCCCTTGAATAGTCTGTTGTTTCGATTGAAATTTGTGCTGCCTACCTCCCAAACAGGGGCGTTTCCGGTTCGTTGGCTACCATCTTTTTCCTATATGAGCGATGTTTATCAGGGTTCCTGGAACCTATCGCTGGTCGATGGGGGAGTGGAGGCGGTTCCGGTCCTGGTTCCGTTGCAGATACGTCGGCAGTTTTTTGGGGGTCAATACACCGATACTTTGGAGGTGAGTCCATATCCTGGGGCGGTTGTTCAATGGTTTTTGAATGGTTTGGCCGTGGCAGGGGGGGGCAATGGACGGCTTTTGGCCGTTTTGGGCGGTGATTACACCGCAGTTCAAAACGTTTCTGGCTGTGTTTCGGCTGTTTCTGCGCCATTTCGGGTGGATCCGGTGGCCATCAGGCCCGTTTTGGACCCTATCGAGCCCTTGATTTACCCCAATCCCGTCCGGGGAGAACTGGATATGGCGTCGTTGTTGACCCGTTTGGAGGCCAAGGGACTGCGCCTGCCGGTGCAAGCGCAGGTTGTAGGAATGACGGGTGCGGTGGTGGGGAGGGTCGAAGACGTTGGGAGCTTGGTTCCCGGTATGTACGGGCTTTGGGTGATGGACGCGGTGGGAAAAAGATTCTTTCTACGATTTCTGAAAGGATGATGGCCGATTTTTTCGGCTCATGGTTCGGTGCAATGGGTTTGGAGGGATTACGCCGGTAGGAATCTAGTCTAATAATAATCGATCGAATTGCTTGGCTGGCAGGC
>RFPG01000132.1 GCA_009926245.1 Sphingobacteriia bacterium
TCCATTAACCGGAGGTTTCGTCAAAGATTTAAAAGTTGAATTAGGGGATTATGTTGAAAAAGGACAGGTTTTGGCCCTGGTTCGAAGCCCCGAAATTGCAGGCTACACCAAAGAAGAAATTGAAGCCCTGGCTCTCAAAAAGACGGCTGAAAAGAAATTACAGGTATCGGAAGAACTCTTTCGTTCCGGAATCATTTCGGAGTTGGAATTGACCGAAGCACGCAAAGATTTGGAACGCGCAACCGGAGAGTACAACCGAATCCAAGATGTTTTGGATATGTACAGCGTATCCAAAGGGGCCATCTATCCGATCAAGTCCCCTGTATCGGGGTATGTCATCAAAAAGGATATTTCCTTGAACATGGAACTTCGGACCGAAGACATTAGCCCCGCTTTTGTGGTTGGTAGTCTGGCCGAAGTATGGGTCATGGCCAACATCTACGAATCCGATATTTCGAAGGTTCAAAGGGGAGCTGAAGTCGATGTCAAAACCATATCATATCCCGACAAGGTATTCCAAGGCCGGATTGACAAGGTCTTTAATTTATTGGATCCGGAATCCAAGACCCTCAAGGCCCGGGTTGTTTTGGCCAATCCCAACCTTTGGCTGAAGCCAGAAATGTTTGCCTCGGTTCGCGTGGCGGTTACCGGATCCGATCAGAAGCTTGCTGTTCCTGCGCATGCCGTCCTATTCGATAAGAACAAACACGTGGTGATGGTTTTTAAGTCCAAAAACAAAATCGAAACCCGGCAGGTGGAAGTCTATTCCGAAAATTCCAAATATGCCTACCTCGAATCAGGTCTCAAGCCGGGGGAACAAGTCATTACCAAGCATCAATTGTTGATTTACGACGCTTTGAACGATTAATACGACTCTGATGAATAAGTTCGTAAAAAGCCTGGTGGCTTTTTCTCTCAAGAATAAATTCTTTACCTTTTTTGTTACCGGGCTTTTGGTGGTGGTCGGTACATGGAGTTATCTCCAGACGCCCTTGGAAGCCTTCCCGGATGTAACCAATACCCAAATCATTCTTGTAACACAGTGGAACGGCCGTTCTGCGGAAGAAATGGAGCGCTTCGTAAGCATTCCCATCGAAGTGGCCATGAACAGTGTTCAAAAGAAGTCCAGTGTACGTTCGATTTCCATGTTTGGATTGTCGGTTATCAAAATCATTTTTGAAGACGATGTGGATGATTTTTTTGCAAGGCAACAGGTCAATAATCTTCTACGTAATGTCAATTTGCCGGAAGGGGTGACGCCCGATGTACAACCACCTTACGGGCCTACCGGTGAAATTTTTCGTTATACCTTAAAAAGTAATCGTCCCTCCTCCGAATTATTGGTCTGGCAGGATTGGGTGATTGACCGACAGTTGCGGACGGTTCCTGGAGTCGCGGACGTTGTTTCCTTTGGTGGTGCTCGGCGTGTGTACGAAGTCAGTGTGAATCCCGATCATTTAGCCGATTTTTCCTTGACCCCCTTGGATGTTTATCGGGCCCTGACGGCGGCCAACAAGAATGTAGGGGGGGATGTCATCGAGAAGAACGGACAGGCCTTTGTTGTGCGGGGGATGGGGCTTTTTCAAAACCTGGAGGATATCGAAAATGTTTTGATCAGCAGTCGCAACGGCGTACCTGTTTTGGTCAAGCACGTGGCCGATGTCCGCATAGGAACCTTACCACGAGTTGGCCAAGTTGGTTTGGACGAAAACGATGACATGGTGGAGGGAATCGTTGTGATGAGGAAAGGTGAAAATCCATCCAGGGTATTGGCGGCACTCAAAGAAAAGATCTTGGAGATCAATCAAAAAGTTCTGCCCTCCGATGTTCAGATGGAGACATTCTACGACAGGGATCGTTTGATGACCTATTGCCGCGAAACGGTGCTGACCAACCTAACCGAAGGTATATTGTTCGTGACCTTTATTGTCTTTGTCTTCATGTTGGATTGGCGGAGTACCGTGATTGTTTCGGTCATTATTCCCTTGTCTTTGCTTTTTGCCTTTATGTGTTTACGCTTCATGGGGATGTCGGCCAATTTATTGTCCATGGGGGCCATTGATTTTGGAATCATTATTGATGGTGCCGTTGTCATGGTGGAAGGCCTTTTTGTTTTGCTAGCCCACAAGGCCCACCAGGTCGGCATGCCCCAATTCAATCGATTGTCCAAATTAGGGATGATCAAGAAAACGGGAACGGAACTCGGGAAAGCTGTTTTCTTTTCCAAACTCATCATCATTACCAGCTTGATTCCCATTTTTTCCTTTGAAAAGGTGGAGGGAAAACTCTTTTCTCCATTGGCCTACACTTTGGGTTTTGCCTTGTTGGGAGCTCTCTTTTTTACCCTGACCCTTGTCCCTGTTTTGACGAGTCTTTTGTTTCAAAAAAATGTTGCCGAAAAAAGAAATCCGTTGGTAGATTTTTTCAATCGGATCGTTTCCAAAGGATTTTCATGGACCTATGCCCATGTTCGATGGACGGCCCTTGCCACGGTTGTTTTGGTTCTGGGGTCTTTGTTTTCCTTTAAATTCTTGGGCACTGAGTTTCTACCGACCCTCAACGAAGGAGCCCTATGGGTAGAGGCCAAATTACCTATGAGTTCATCCATCCAAGAGACTTCCAAATTTGTTCACATTTTTCGTTCCAAAATCAATGAATTTGACGAGGTGGAATCGGTTTTATCCCAAATAGGCCGTTCCAACGATGGAACCGATCCTTCGGGGTTTTTCTATGTTCAATGCCAGGTGAACCTCAAGCCCAAAAAAGAGTGGAAACGAAGGATCAGCACAGATCAATTAATCGAAGAAATGGACCGGAAACTACGGCAATACCCCGGGGTGGTTTATAATTATTCGCAACCGATTATTGATAATGTGGCCGAGGCCGTTGCAGGTATTAATGCATCACTCGCGGTCAAAATATTTGGCGATGATTTGGAGGTTATGAATGCCAAAGCCGATTCGGTTGCAGAAATTCTACGTTCGGTTCAGGGGGTGAAGGATTTGGGTATTTTGAGGAACCTCGGCCAACCTGAATTGGGTATTCAGTTGTCCCCGACCAAAATGGCTGCCTTTGGGGTCATGGTCGAGGACGCGGCATCGGTGATTGAAATGGCTGTAGGTGGGAAGACAGCGACCTATTTTTACGACGAAGCCAAAAAATTCGATGTCCGCCTTCGGTTTCAAAAAGATTATCGTAATTCGATCGAAGATCTTCGTCAACTCAAAGTACCGGCTGCCGGTGGTAAACTTATTCCACTTCAAGAAATTGCCGCGATAGAGCAGGTAAGTGGGCCTGCTTTTGTATACCGCGATAACAACAAACGTTTTATTGCGATTAAATTCTCCATCCGTGAGCGGGATTTAGGAAGCACCATTGCCGAGGCTCAACAAAAGGTGGAAGCCTCCGTTCACCTCCCCAAAGGGTACGAGGTCAAATGGAGCGGTGAGTTCGAGAACCAAGTCCGCGCCCAAAAACGCTTAGCCCAGGTGGTCCCTGTATGCCTTGTGATTATCTTTTTTATTCTGTTTCTTGCCTTTGGTAATAGCAAGGATGCCGGTCTCGTGCTCATCAATGTCCCCTTTGCTTTGGTAGGTGGCATACTTGCATTGCACGTGACAGGAACCATCTTTAGTATTTCGGCGGGTATTGGTTTTATCGCCTTGTTTGGATTGTGTATACAAAACGGTGTGATACTCATTTCGGTCTTTAAGCGAAACTTGGAGCGGGGTATGATGATGCAGGAAGCGCTATTTGAGGGGGTGCGTGAGCGTACCCGACCGGTGGTGATGACAGCCTTGATGGCCGCGATTGGATTGTTGCCAGCGGCTCTAAGTACCGGTATTGGTTCAGAAACCCAAAAACCATTGGCGATTGTGGTCATTGGCGGTATCCTCTCGGCGACGGTCCTGACTTTGTTGGTTTTTCCTTTGGTGTACCGCTACTTTAATTCCTCGGAGGATGAACCATCCCAGGGGCTTACCAATTCATGATGGGTTGTCGGTTTCTCGTAGGATGGGGAATCCTGGGCTTGGTTTCGATGGGCTACGCCCAAACGATTCCTCCAGGGGGAGGTCTCTCGACTTTCGATCGACCCGGATTGGCTGATGCCCCTTACCTTCCGAAGCAGGGTTCATTTCAAGTGGAATTGGGGAGTGGATGGTCGGGAACTTCCAAGGATGGCCAACCCTTGAAGCCCGGTGTTTTGCTTCGTTACGCCCAGTCTTCGGCCTTTGAATGGAGGGCTCAATGGAATTATGCCCCTCCTTTGGGAATTTTGGATGATTTTTTGTCTAATTATCAAAGGCAGTTGGTGACGTTTGGTGGCAAGGTTCGTTGTGGTCATCAAAAAGGTTTGGTTCCTGACTGGGGTTTGATGGGGAATGTCATGGTGGACCCTCGGTATCAACGAGCACAAGGAAAAGGATCTCCCGTTGGAGGGGATTTGTATCTGGTTACCATGCACAATTTTCCATACGGTTTATCGGTCAATACCAATTGGGGGTTGGGACTTTTTCCTTCCTCCCCTTCGTTGGTTCCTTTGGGGGCGGTGGCGTT
>RFPG01000133.1 GCA_009926245.1 Sphingobacteriia bacterium
GGTAACCCTGAATTATCTCTACGGTTGGGGTGCCTCAATTGTTATCATCGGTGCGCTTTTCAAAATCCGGCACCTTCCTGGTGCGGATTTTTTCCTCACCTTGGGTCTGGGTACCGAGGCTTTGATTTTCTTCGTTTCTGGATTTGAGCCACCTTCCGAGGACATTGATTGGTCGTTGGTCTATCCAGAACTGGCCGGTGGCGAGGCCAAAGCACCGCCCGCCACCCTGAACGCGATGATGCGTGAAGCCAATTTGAGCAAAGACGTGCTGGAGAATCTGGGCAAGAGTTTCCAAAACTTGAACCACAATGTTCAGCAAATGGGGCAGATGAACAGCGCCAGCCTTAGCACCGGTGAATTTGCAAATAAAGTCCGGGAGGCGACCCAGTCCGTTGGTCAAATGGCCGCCCAGGCTCATACCGCATCGGGAGCTCTCAACGGCATGACCGAAATGGGCGAGCAGACCCGGGTTTACCAAGAAGAAATGCGTAAGCTGAACGATTACCTGGTGAGTGCCAACCAGTCTTACCAGACCGAGGTTAGGGTTACCGCCGAATCATTGGCCGAATTGGCTCAGATCAGCGAGGAAAGCAGAGCCTATCGCTCCGAAATGCGCAAATTGGTGGACAATATTGGCGCGTTCAATACCATGTACGATACCGAAATGAAGAATACAGCCATGGCTCTCAAATCGGCGAACGAGCACTTTGGCGGTGTTGGCAAAATGATGGACAGCCTCAAGACGATTCAGGAAGACGCGGAGCGTTATCAGCATGAAATGTCCCGTTTGAACCGCAATATTGCGGCCCTTAATTCGGTGTACGGCAATATGTTGAATGCCATGTCCAACCGTTATTAATGCGGCCCAAGCTTTATAAATACTGTACAACCACCTCCGATAATCCTGAAATTTTGAGCAATGGCCGGTAGTAAATTGTCCCCAAGGCAACGAATGATCAACATGATGTATCTCGTGTTGACCGCGATGCTTGCCCTGAACGTGTCCGCCGAAATTTTGAAGGCTTTCGCGATGATCAACAAGAGCCTGGAGGAAACATCCCAGTCGGTTGGGCAAAAGAACGATGCCTTGTACAAGGCCTTTGACGACCGCATGGCCAAAGAGCCCGGCAAGGCCAAGGCCAATTTTGATAAGGCACAGATTGTTCGAAAAAAAACCAAGGAGCTCCTCAAGTTTGTTCAAGACACCAAGAATCAGATGATTGACATGGGTGGGAACAAGAACAACAAGGTGGACGAAGAAGACTTCAAAGTAGAGGGTGGAGCAAGGCGTGTAGTGGATGACGGTAACATTGATATTAGCAGCCAGGTTCTGGTGAGCCCGGAAGGTAAGAGCCCCCAAGGTTTGAAATTCAAGAAGCTCATCAACGATTACCGTGCGACGATTCTCAAGATGATTCCTGCGTCGGACCGCAAAAGAATTAAGTTGTACCTGGACGAGGCCAAGGACCCCAAGGAGGGTGGCGTTACCAAGAACTGGCTCCAATCCAATTTTGGTGAAATGCCTTTGTCGGGTGTTATTACCCTCTTGTCCAAATACGAAAGCGATATCCGGAATACCGAGACCGAGGTCATCTCGTTCCTCCTAAGTCAGATTGACGCCTCTTCCTACAAATTCGATAAGGTCGAAGCCAAAATCGTGGCCCGCTCTAGTTACGTATTGACGGGTCAGGATTACGAGGCCGATATTATGTTGGTCGCCTACGATAGCCGTCAGGATTTGGATATTCGTTTGGAAGGAGGAACGGCGGTTCCAGTTGAAAACGGAATGGGCAAGCTCAAAATCCGCGCCACCTCCGAAGGAGAGAAAAAGTGGGGTGGTTTCATCAATGTGGTGAGCCCTTCGACGGGTGAATTAACTCGGTATCCGTTTAGCAGCTCCTACATGGTGGCCCGTCCGGCGGCGGTTGTTTCGCCTGACAAAATGAACGTTCTCTATGTGGGCGTTGATAACCCTGTATCGATTTCTGCACCCGGTGTAACACCCGAAAACCTCATGCCCTCCATATCCGGCGGTGGTACCATTACCGGAAGCAAAGGCAAATACATTGTTCGGGTGAATTCCCCTGGCATGAATGTCAATGTGGATGTGCGTGGCAAGTCGGTGGACGGCAAAGGTTCCCAAATGCTGGGCTCCACTTTGTTCCGCGTCAAGGCCGTTCCCGATCCACAGGCCACCATCGGCGGTTTGCCTCCCGGCTCGGTTTCGGTGTCCCAGTTCAAGGCCCAGGGCGGGATGATTGCAACGCTTAAGGACTTTGATTTTGACATGCGCTTTGACGTCATCAGTTTTCGTATGCTCTATTTCGCTGCCCGCAAAGACGTTGAGCCCTTTGCCAATACCGGAGCGATTTACAACGGGAAACTCCAACAAGTGATTCGAAATTCCAAAGCAGGGGACCGCTTCATTTTTGACGAAGTCAAGGTGGTTGGACCCGACCGCATAACGCGCAAGCTTCCACCGGCCGTTTATTCCATCAATTAATGTTATGAAGAAATTAGTACTTTCGTTTTTTGCCCTTTCCTTCTTGGCCCTCACTGTGGGAGCCCAGGATCGTGTTGAGGTGGTTGACGGCGCCTTCAAGCGTACCTTGAATCCGGCGATTGCCAAGGAGCCTATTCAATTGCCTGCGATTCAGGAACAGGATGTCATGTTTAGCTGGACCATTTTCCGGGTTATCGATTTGAGCCAGAAATTGAACATGCCCATGACGCACCCCAAGAGCATGTTAATTGATGTCCTAATGAACGCGCTCAAGCGGGGGGATTTGAATGGCTACCTCTATCGCACCGACGAGATCAATGATGAAAACAAAATGCAGGGCGCTGAAATTTTGGGAGCCTTGGAAAAATACGATACCATTACGGTAAGCAACCCCGTTACGTTTGCCTTGGAGCGTCGCGTCGAGAAAGTAGAGTTTAACCCCAACGATGTTGTTAAGTTTCGTTTGAAAGAAGAATGGGTATTTGACCGCAAGTCTGCCTCCATGGTGGTTCGAATTGTGGCCATTGCACCGGTTCAAAACCTCAAATCAGATGGTTTGGTGGTGGGAGAAATCCCCATGTTTTGGGTTTATTTCCCTGCGATTCGACCCATTCTGGCCAAAGCCGAAGTCTTTAACATGAAAAACGAATCGGCCAAGATTTCCTACGATGACCTCTTCCTTCGTCGTTTCTTTTCTTCCTATATCTACAAAGAACCCAACGTGAAGGATCTTCGTATCGAAGACTATGCCAACAATCCGGAGGACTTCTTTATGGAATCCGAGCGTATCAAGCAGAAGATTTTCAACTTCGAGCAAAGTCTTTGGGATTACTAAAAATCTTCACGCGCTTCTTTTTGAGCGATCGAAAAAACCCCGCCATCTTGAATGTGTGGGGTTTTTTGTTAAGGCCTTCAGCTGTTTTGTTTTTGGATTCAAAGGCTGAATGATGGATAGGCCGCGCTCTCTCTATGTCCATGTACCATTTTGCCGTAAGGCTTGCCATTATTGTGCCTTTCATTTTAGCACAACGCGTTCGTCCCAGGCTCGCGTTCTCCAAGCCATGGTTCGGGAATTGGAATTGCGGCTTCCCGATAACGAATCCAGCCATCGATGGCCTTTGGAGACTCTGTATCTGGGCGGGGGAACTCCTTCGCTCTTGGAGCCCGATGCATTGACCTATTTGGTGAACGGTTTATTGGAAAAGTGGGATGTTTCAACCCTTCAGGAATTCACATTGGAGGCCAATCCCGAAGACGTCCATTCTACGAATTTGGAACTTTGGAAAAGATTAGGGGTCAGTCGAATCAGTTTGGGTGTTCAATCCGTGGATGACCGTTTTTTGGAGGGTATGAATCGAGCCCATGACTCGAGGCAATCTTTGGAGGCGATGCGTCTCTTGGCCGCCGAATGGTCCGGTCCTTGGACCGCTGATCTTATTTATGCCTATCCGGATCAAGACCCCGAAAGCTTGAAAAAGGATTTGGAAACGATTTTATCCTACCAACCCGGTCATTTCTCGGCCTATCAACTCACGCAGGAACCCCAAACCGTTCTCCATACCAGGGTTCAGCGAGGGGAGGTTCATATGCCGGAAGACGACAGGGCCCTGGAGCTTATGCAGCTGTTATATCATTGGGCAGAGTCTCAGGGTTACCGCGCTTATGAAATTTCCAATTTTGCACGGACCGGCTGCGAGGCGGTTCACAACAGCCGCTATTGGTCGGGTCAGGCCTACCTCGGATTGGGGCCTTCGGCTCATTCCTTCAATGGAGAGCAGACTCGTTCTTGGAATATTAATCATAACCTCCATTATTGCCGGGGTATCGAAGCAGGCTTGCCCGAAGAAACGGTGGAAGTGCTTTCGATGGCCGATCGTTTGAATGAATTTTTGATGATTCGGCTTCGGTTGGATGCGGGGATGCCTTGGGATGAATTGACTTCGCGTTTTGGAACGGATGCCAAAGACCGGGTTCGAGAGCGCCTCTTGACTTTGTCTCCATCTTGGTTTAGGGAGGAAGGATACTT
>RFPG01000134.1 GCA_009926245.1 Sphingobacteriia bacterium
GCCGCCGAACAGGGAAGGTTGGCGGCAATAGACGTGAAATTGAAAGGGGTTAGGGCAAAAACGAAACCCTCCAAGGGCCGGTATTCGACCCGGTTCCAAGAACCCGGCAAACTCTCGGGCTGTTGGCGGTAGATCTCGGTCATGTAACGCACATTGAAGCGGAAGAAATCGATCAGTTCGCAAGCCGCATCAATCTCGGCCTGGTAGGGATTCTTGCTCTGTGCCAACATCGTGGAGGCATTGATTAAATCGCGGTAAGGACCGGCCAGCAAATCGGCCATGCGCAAAAAGACGGCTGCCCTTTGTTCCCATGGCAACGCTTCCCAGGCTGGCTTGGCGGCGAGGGCGGCTTCGATAGCGGCTTCGACATGTTCAGCGGAACCCTCGTGAAAATGCCCCAAGGTATGGGCATGGTCGTGGGGTGGGGCCATACGCCGGGTTTGTTTGCTGTGCACCTCCCGTCCCCCAATGATCATGGGGACCTCTACCGATCGAGCGCGTAGCTCCTGCAGTGTTTGTTGCAAAGACAAGGCCTCCGGGGAACCCGGGGCGTAGGATCGAACTTTTTCGTTAACGGCGGGGGGTACCGAGAAGATTCCAAAAGACATACACGATATTTAGACCTCAAAGGTACGAATCCACCCCATGAACCTTGAAAGCCTCCGCGATCTTTGCCTTGGTCTGCCCGACTGCACCGAGGACCTTCCTTTTGACGAAAATACCTTGGCCTTCAGGGCCCTGGGCAAAATTTTTGTGTTGACCGATTTGATCCAATCCGATCGATTCAACGCCAAATGCGACCCGGCCTGGGCCCTTGAATTGAGGGAACGCTACCCCAACGAAATCCTACCCGGCTACCATATGAACAAAAAACATTGGAATACCGTCCGCATGGATGGCCGGATACCGAACCCTTTGTTAGAGGCCCTGGTGCGGCATGCCCATGCCCTGGTTCACCCGGTCTATCGCAAAACGGCCGGTGACTTTATAATCCCCCTATGAATACGGCACCCCCATCGCAGGCCCAACATCTGAACTCCCTAAGCCTGATCATCCCGGTCTACAACGAAGCCGGTCGGATCCAGGCCTTGCTGGAAGCCTTGGCCAGGGTCCCATGGCCCAGCAGCCTCCAGCACATTGAATACCTGTTGGTGGACGACGGTTCAACCGACGAAACCCCCGCCATTTTGGAGGGCTGGTGCCGAGAACACCCGGAATACCGCCTGCTGAGGCAAAAGGGCAACCGGGGCAAAGGCGCCGCCATTCACCTGGGATTGCGAGAAGCCGTGGGACAAGCCGTGGGCATCCAAGATGCGGACATGGAATTGCTTCCGTCGGATTGGCCGTCCATGCTGCAGGCCCTGGCCCTGCCCGGCATTGGCATGGTCAATGGATCCCGCTACCTCCCCGGCCTGTATCGACCCCTGCACAGCTACCGCCGGTACATTGCCAACAAATTATTTAGCTGGTTGACCTCCCTGCTGATCGATATCCGTATCACGGATATGGCCTGCGGTCACAAATTGTTACGGAGGGATTTGATGCTTAGTCTGGATCTCCGTGAAGAACGCTTTGGAGTCGAATCCGAAATTCTAATCAAAAGCGCCCGTATTCGGCGCAACCATATCGTAGAAATTCCGGTCCATTACTTCGCACGGCATCAAGGCGAAGGCAAAAAGTTCCGTACCGTGGATGGCCTGGGTATCCTTTGGAAAATTATTCGGTATAGCCTGGCCCCCTTACCTCCTTCGGCCCTGCGCTACCGAAACCAAGGCAGTTAGGCTTCCATACCTCTGCACGGCGACCCTGACCTGAACGGGCAAGATCTCCGTTGGGTGGTACCGCCATGGCATCCAGGCCTACCGGAAAGGAGCTTTGCCACCAAACAGCCCGGTACCAATCCTTGCTGGTGGCATCCCAATGGAGAAGGGCAATGCGGTACTGCCAGCTCTGGTGGTACTGAAGTGCGATGGTATAGCCCAAGAAAAAAAGCAAGGCGAGTCCGAACGCCCAGCGCCGCAACGCGTCCAAGGCCCGATAGTCGCTAAGAAGTGGACGATGAATCCAGCCCATCAAGCGATGGACCACCCCAAGGCCGGCGGGCACCAAGGCTGGGTACCATTCCACCAGGACCCTACCACCCAAAGAACCCCCAAACCACCAGGACCACCACGATGCATAAACATAGATCACCAAAGGAAGGACCACCCCAAGGCCAAAAGCCAGGGGAAAAGGCTCCGAGGCCTGCGTCCCCTTCCGCCATCCCTGAATCATGCAGGCCAAAGCCCAGCACCAGCCCACGATCACCAAGACCATGACCGGGTTGTACAACAACCAACCTTTGCGGTAACTCAACAAAAACTCTGCTATCCGGGGATCCCCCCAAAAAAATCGCTCGCCTTGGTAGGAGTAAAAAAGAAAATGACCCGTAACATATTTCCAATAAAGGGATTGCAACAAAAACGGCCCTAAAAAAACAAAAAGCAAGAGGAAAAGATGCCCCGCGTTGTGCGTTAGGCGCCGCCACCACCAACCCAGGCCCGAGGCTCCGTTGTAAAGCAAGGGCAAGAGCCCGGCAATCAACAATGTCGGACGTATCAAAACCAACATGCCCAAGGCCAAAGCCAGCCCCGCCTCGTAGCGTTTCGATGGCTTGGTCCCGTTCATGGTTTGGTGGGTACACCAAAGCAAAACCGACATCCAAAAAAACGAAAAGCTATGCGACATGGCCGGCTCGTAGACCAGATAATTCCACAGATTGGTAGCTCCCACCAACACCCAGAGGGCCAACCCCACCATCCACGGACCCCAAAAGGAACGCAACCAGGAACGAAGCACCCACAAACCCAAACAACCCCAAACGAATCCGGCCAACGCAACGGCCGCTTGGTACGGCCGGCTAAAACCATCGGGCTCAAAACCCAAAACAGGAGCCAAAAAATGGGCCACTCCAAAAAAAGGACTGATCATCAAGGCCACCCCCATCGTGGTCTTGATAACCCGGTGACCATCGGGCGTTATTTCGGGCCAATACCGATGCCGATGCAGTTGGACATCCGCACGATTCGGATCCTCCACAAAGGCTAATTGGAGGTCGCCCTCAATAAACAGGGCCGGCAAATAGGCGTAATACGAAAGAACATCCCAATAGATGGGACGTAGGTTGGGTTTGGGTTCTGCAGAGCGGTCCAAATGAACCCATTCAAAACACAAGAGAAACTGCAACCCCAACAACAGCCAGACGGAGGGGTCGCGCCGCATCAAAACAACTTTTGCTGCTCGCCCCCACTACCCGAACCGCCTTTGGCGCCGGGACCTCCTTTGCCTTTGGCTGCAGCCTTGCGGCCTTTGGCAGGGGGCGGACCCACCTTCTCTTCGTTCCAAATATCCTGTCGGTTCTTCTCTACCATGGACTTCTCGTCCTCGGTCAGATCTTCCACCCCCAGCGGGTTCATCAATTCGGCACTGAGCAGGGGCAATGGGGTCAGTCGATTCCCCATGGCCTTCCAACCTTTGACCTCGATGAATTGATCCAATTCCAGAACCTTGCGGTCTTTTTTGCGGGTGGTCCCCCATTCAAAAGCAACACGCGGTGCCGGATGCTGCCAGGCAAAGGCCGCTTTGGCTCCCTTGTCTTCGCTTACAAACCCAAAACGCTTCCCTTGGGTGGATGTCTCAATCAAGAATCGTTTGATGTACCAAGCCTTGGAGGACGGTACATAATGACAAACATTCAAAGGGGTTTCGGGCAGCCATTTGTTTAACAAAAGGAGCTCGGCCGTTTCAAAACGGCGCTGCAAGGATGGTTCCAAAATCTCGTAGGTCCCCTCTTCGTACACCGCTAACAACAAATCCCCGGTATTGAAATGACCCATAAAAACACCGCGACCGTCCTGGTTCATGCGACCCACCGGCGGATCAAACCAGAAGGGCCTTCCCCCTAAATCGGAGCTGCCTTTTTCTTTAAAAACCACCTTTTTGATCGGGTATTTGGTTACCAAATTCCCCACGGCCGAACGATTTTTGATGGTTAATTCCGCAAAGTCAAAATCAAAGGTTTTGTTATGGGCTCTACATCCCGGATGCAATTGGATTTGAACGCGTTCGGATTCCGCATTGGGGTTGCAAGACAAATACTGAACACGGGTATGCGGTGTTCCCTTGGTTAGGTCGTATTCCTTGTCCCGAATAATGCCACCAATCTGAAATCTCTTGACCAAACTATGGCCCGATTCCCCATCGGTGTAAATCATGTTATAGGCCGTGCGGTCATCTTGACGCCGGTAAAGGTCCACCCACAAAATATCCTTGCCGACGTAGGCCTTCTCGGATACCTTGGTTACCACGCATTTGCCATCCCGGCGGATCACTACGATTTCATCCAAGCTGGAACACTCACCAACGAGTTCTTCTTTTTTGAGTCCGGTCCCCACAAATCCGGTAGCCCTGTTCACGTAAAGCTTCTCGCTGGCCAGGGCCACTTGCGAGGCCTGGA
>RFPG01000135.1 GCA_009926245.1 Sphingobacteriia bacterium
CCAAGACCCGAATATCCTCCATATGAAGGCCGGTAGTGGGTTCATCCAGGATGTAAAGGGTCTGCCCCCCCTCCCGACGGCCCAGTTCCGCGGCCAATTTGAGGCGCTGAGCCTCGCCACCGGATAGGGTCGTCGCCGGCTGACCCAATTGGAGGTAGCCCAAGCCCACCCTTTCAAGGGTGGAGAGGCGCTTGCGCAGGTGGGGCAGGCCATCAAAGAAGGGAACCGCCTCTTGAATGGACATCGAAAGGACTTCGTGGATGTTTCGGCCCTTGTAGCGGACCTCGAGGGTATCCCGCTGGTAACGCTTGCCCCCGCAGTTCTCGCAGGGCAACTCGACATCGGGCAGAAAATTCATCTCCAAAACCCGCACGCCTGCTCCACCGCAGGCCTCGCAACGACCCCCTGCCACATTAAAAGAGAAGCGCCCCGGGGTGTAGCCACGGATTTTGGACAGGGGCATTTCTGCAAAAAGCTGCCGGATATCGGTAAACAGGCCCGTATAGGTTGCCGGGTTGGACCGAGGTGTTCGGCCAATGGGCGATTGATCGATTTCGATGATTTTGTCGAGGTGCTCCCAACCCTCCAGGGCTTTGAAGGGTAAATGAAAACGCCGGGTACCCGTGATTTGATTGGAAAGGGCCGGAACCAGGGTTTCATTGATCAAGGACGATTTACCGGAACCCGAAACCCCCGAAACCCCGATTAAACAGCCGAGAGGCACCCGAAGGTCCACCCGACGCAGGTTGTGCCCAGTCGCCCCGATCAATCCCAACCAATGACCGTTGCCGGGGCGATCCTTGGAAGCCCCCACCTGACGGACCCCGGACAAGTAATCCGCCGTCAGCCCTCCACTGCGGCTCAACGCCTCCGGTGGGCCTTCGGAGACCAAAAGACCCCCCTCTCTGCCAGCTCCGGGCCCCAAATCGATCACCCAATCCGCCGCCCGAATCATTTCTTCGTCGTGTTCCACCACCAAAACCGTGTTCCCCAGGTCCCGAAGATTCCGCAAGGCCCCTATCAAACGCCGGTTATCCCGGGGATGTAATCCGATACTGGGTTCATCCAAGATGTACAGAACCCCGCTTAGCCCCGACCCCAACTGACTGGCCAAACGAATCCGTTGGGACTCGCCCCCGGACAAAGTGGCCGTGCTCCGGTGCAAATGCAGATAACCGAGGCCTACATCCAACAAAAACTGCAGTCGGATTCGCAGTTCTTTGAGAATTTCATCGGCCACCCTGGCTTTGTTTCCTTTGAACGACCCCTCCAATCCCCCTAGCCAATCCTGCAAGGTCTGCAATTCCATGCCGCAGAGGTCGGCAATGCTCTTCCCCGCGATCCAGAAATGCAAGGCTTCTTTTTTGAGTCGTCCACCGCCACATTCCGTGCAGGGTTTCTGGCGAACAAAGCGCTGCACCCATTCCTGCATGGCCGCCGTCCCCCACTCGTCCTGCCGGGTAATCAAGGCCATCAACCCATCAAAGGAGTGGTATTCCATCCCACGATCCTTGCCCATATCCACCGCAACCGGTTCCTTGAGGCCGTACAATATCAATTGCTTTTGATCGGAGGTTAGTTGAGAAACCCGGGTTTGGAGTCCAAACTTGTGTTTCTTTCCCAGGGCCAAAAGCACTTTAAAAATCCAATTGTCTTTGTATTCCCCCAAGGGAGCCAAACCTCCGTTGCCCAGGGTGAGCGCCTCGTCCCCAAAAACCAATTCAGGGTCCGCTTCCATTTTGGAGCCCAGGCCTTGGCATCGAGGACAGGCCCCGTACGGTAGGTTAAACGAAAATGTGTTAGGCTGTGGTTCGTCGTAGGCCAAACCGTTCTCCGGATCGGTCAATAATTTGCTGAAGTACCGCCAATTCCAAGACCCGGATCCATCGTCCGAGGGGGTGCCGCATAACAAAACTCCCTTGCCCAGCCGCGTTGCCAATTCAACACTGGTTTTGAGTCGATGGGCTGAATCCTGACCGGGTACCAAGACGTCCACCACCAATTCGATATCATGAACTTTGTAACGGTCCACCTGCATACGGGGTGAGAGGTCCGTGACCTCGCCATCGATCCGCACCTTGGTAAAACCCTGCTTGCGCCATTGTTCAAAAAGTTCCCGGTAATGCCCTTTGCGGCTGCGGATCAGCGGAGCCAATAACATCAGATCCCGGTCCTTGTAATCTTGGACCAGGCTTTCCATAATCTGAGCCTGGCTGAATTGTTGCATGGGCTTACCAGATACCCAGGAATGGGCTTGGCCAATGCGGGCATAGAGCAGCCTCAAAAAATCATAAATCTCCGTGGTGGTCCCCACCGTGGAGCGGGGATTGCGGGAGGTTGTTTTTTGCTCAATGGCAATGACGGGGCTCAAACCATCGATCCGATCCACCGCAGGCCTTTCCAGCTTGCCCATAAACTGCCGAGCATAGGCCGAAAATGATTCCAGGTAGCGACGCTGCCCCTCGGCGTACAAAGTCGCAAAAGCCAAGGAGGATTTTCCACTCCCGCTGGGGCCCGTAACAACCACCAAAGATTCCCGCGGAAGGGTAAGGTCCAGGTCCCGGAGGTTGTGCTCCCGGGCGCCTTCGATGCGAAGAACGTCTTTCATGGCAGCCCCAAACCCCATTCGGCCACCGGAACCAAGGACCAGCGCGATGCCTTTTCCGAAAATGATTTGGTTGGCTTGCGCAGCGTGTACGTATTGCGGTCCGGATTGCGCAAAGAGGTCTTACGTATCCAGGGGTTAAATATTTTGAGCTCGCGGTAACTCATCCCGTGTTCCCGGGCATAGTTGGCCCAATTCGTCACCGGCTCGTTCAGCGTCCATTGCTCAGTTTCGAAGGGCAAATAAACCTGCGATGCAGTCAAATGAAAACCGTAACGCTCGGGGTGTTCCATGATGGTTTTGATAGCAAGAATCCGGGGAAGGTAACGGGATGTTTCGTTGTTAAGATGAAGCTCCGGGTAGCGATCCTTGCCTTGGTAGTCGGCCTGCTGTCTCAAACCCGCCGTACCCATATTGTAGGAAGCAGCAACCATGGACCAATTTCCAAATTGATCGTGTGCTCTGCGCAGGTACCTGCACGCCGCCTGGGTTGATAGCCAGGGGTCGTAGCGTTGATCAACTTCTTCGTTGACCTGCAATCCGTGTTGACGGGCCGTGCCTGCCAAAAACTGCCAATAACCAACGGCATCGGCCGACGAAATAGCATTGGCCAAACCGCTCTCGGCCACCGCCAGGTATTTGAAATCTTCGGGAATCCCGTTTTGTTTTAACACATTTTCGATCATGGGAAACCAACGAGCTGCACGCTTGATGTAGAGGAGCATGGTCGCCTGCCCGTAGGCATTTTGAAGTAATTCCCTTTCGACCCGTTCGCGAAATTCGAAATCCCACAACGGAACTTTTTCGCCCGCAAATTGCATGCCCTCTGGGACCGGTACCGAATACACCCGGTAATTGGACCAAAATTTCTGGCGGTAGGCTTTTTCCTCCTCGGTCTTGGATGCGCTGTTCAGCAACCAACCCACCGACAAGGGCAAAAAAAGACCTACCAACCACGCGATCGTTTTGGAACGCTTGGCCCAACTCCCTTGGCCCCAGAATTTCATCCTTGTTTTGTTCAGGTCTTTCCCAAAATTACGCCACAAACGAGCGGCGTTTGTAAATCGGAAAAGCCGAACATGGTTCACCGTAAAAAAGGCTCTGAACGACCCCCATCAATCGTTGGGTCAAGGCCAGGTAAAGAGCCGGCGTCCATTCCGCCCTGGAACAAGCCTTGATCATCAAACGAGCATCGCGGTACAATTCCGTATCCAGTTGCTGAATACGCGCCAAAGCCAATTGACATTGCACCTGACCCGGCGTACCGTATTCGATGCCGGCGGGACGAGTCGCAGGGTCTCCCCCTTGAAGGTGGACCGCCAAAATCATCACGGCCCAAGGCGGCCAAACCGCTTCGGATGAACAATACAAGGCCACCCAACGTCCGGCGAAAGGGGTGGGGTCCATGGCCTGAACGCGGGCCCGGTAATCTTTTTCACGGAGGACGCCCCATTCGTCCATATAATCCGCCAAATCAAGGGGTTGAATCTGGGAATCCGGCACAAGAAAGTCGCTGGGATCCAAGACCTGAATCCCGCTTTCTTGAATTTTGTTACGAATTGGCAACGAATCCTCGCTCATGCCTGCTATCGAAGCCGTATGGAGCGGCTGCGATTCCAAAATTAATAAAAGAGATGGCGATCGTCCTTGATGGTGGCCAATTCACGCTTGGCACCAAAGGGCTCGTTCCCTGCTCTTCCACGATACTGACCTTCGAGCGATGCTTTGGCCGAACGCAGGTCGTAGTCTTTGGGAAGACTGCTCAGGCTGTCCACGACAAAAACATAGACACCGCGCTCCCCGGCCACTGGCTTTCCAATTCGGCCTTTGGGTGTCGAAAACAAAGCACCGGACAGTTTGGGCTCTTGGCCCACCCCGTTGATGAAG
>RFPG01000136.1 GCA_009926245.1 Sphingobacteriia bacterium
GAAAGCTCCCTCAAAACGAATTTCTTGGGCCAATGCCAAACTCCTTCTGGCTGCCTCCTTCAAATCCGCATCCAAAACCGTCGCAGCCACCACGCGTCCGCCCCTGTTCACACAGTCCGCTCCTTCTCGCTTGGTCCCGGCATGGAACAGCCTTTCGTCTTCGGCATACTCCCTCCCCGTCAAACCAGTCATTGGATAACCCAATCGAAGTTCTCCGGGATATCCGCCGGAACAAACCACGGTAGTCACCGCAAAACGAGGGTCCACCCTCAATTCCATCCCGCTCAATTTCCCTGAGGCCGCAGCGACCAAAAGTTCCAACAAATCGCTTTGGAGGCGGGGTATGACGGCTTCGGTTTCCGGATCGCCCATCCGCACATTGTATTCAATCACCATGGGCTCATCGCCCACCTTCATAAGGCCCACAAACAAAAATCCACGGTAATCCACTCCTTCGGATTGTAGACCCTTCAACGTTGGCCGTACAATGCTTTCCTCGATTCGACGCATCAGGTCAGGGGTTGCAAATGGAGGGGGAGAAACCGCCCCCATGCCTCCGGTATTAAGACCCGTATCTCCTTCGCCCACCCTTTTGTAATCCTTGGCGGGAGGCAATAACACATAATCTTCGCCATCGCAAAGGGCAAAAACAGAACATTCAATCCCTTCCAGAAATTCTTCGATCAATACTTTGGCACCGGCCTCGCCAAACTTCTGCTCAGTCCAAAAAAGCGCCAAAGCCTCCAAGGCCTCTGGGATCGTTTCACAAATCAGAACGCCTTTCCCTGCAGCCAAACCATCGGCCTTGAGAACCACCGGCAGGGTATGCTGCCGGAGATAGGCCTCGGCCTCTTCCCTTTGTTCGGCTTGAAAGGTACGGGCTCCCGCGGTGGGTATGCCGTGCCTCTGCATAAAAGCCTTCGAATAATCCTTGCTCCCTTCGAGCCTTGCCCCTACGGCATCGGGGCCCACGATCAACAAATCCTGTAACAATGGATGAAGCCGGCATTGGTCCACCAAACCATGAACCAGCGGCTCTTCGGGTCCAACAACCAGGACTTGAATTCCATTTCGCTGCACAAAATCCGCCAACTGTTCGATGTTACGCCAATCCAAGGGTTGGTCGACCGACCAAGCCTGGGTCCCGGCATTGCCGGGGTGTACCCAAAGACGATCGCAACGGGGACTGGCCGCAATCGCCTGGGCCATAGCATGTTCACGGGCGCCGGATCCCAGCAACAAAACGCGGTAGGCATCCATTAATTCGGGGGCAACGTTCATGGTTTCAGAGGTGAATTACGCTGGACCATGGAATCAGCACATGCCAGGCTCAAGGATTCCAATTCCCGAAGCCAAGCACGTTTGGGCTCGTTGGGATTGTAAACAAAAACCTCGCTGTGCCAGCGGTCCTTTCCGGATGTCCACGTGTGATGTACAAAGGGACCTCCCATAAAATCACCGTGCAGGGTCCAAAGTCCGCGAATTTCCACCGCGGACGATGCCCCCCCTTTGGGGCCCAAGGGGAGCGAGCGCTGCCGAATGGGCACCAGAGGCTCGGTTTGGTAGTAGGAACCGGGGCTTGGGCCTGGGAGGTTTTTTTGAAACAACGAATCCCGAAATACCGGTCCTGCCAAAGGAAGTCCGGCGGCGTCTTTGACTCTCCACAAACACCAATTCATGGTTCCATTGGGTATTTCACGACTCAACCAAACCCAGTCGCGTTTCAAAGAACGGATCCGGTAATCCCCTGGCAAGGCCGTAAGGCTGAACCCTAAGCTGTCCCGGATGATGGCGATTAGGGTATCTGCACGGCTCAAACGACCGACCCGATCCATGATCAAACCTTGATCCAGTTGTTTCAATCGATCAAGCAATGGAGATGTTGAGGGATCCAGAAAAGCAAACAAGGTTGCGGTGTCCCGGTAAACCAGCCAAACCTCGGCCTGTGGAAACGCCCTTGGGTGCCGTACAACCCCCAAGTAAATTCCTTTGGTAGCCAAGGATTGGGCGGATGCGGAGCGGAACTCAGCGGGCAAGGAACCTTGTTGATCGGCCGAGCGCAGTCGCAAAATCAGCCGATGACGATCCTTGAATTTATTGGCCCCCAAATCCTGGGTGGGGAGGAGCCTAAACCAAGGCTCGGGCTGGGGCAATCCGTATTGTTCCGCCGATAACACTTTGCGAAGACGACGCCCGGTTTCACCCTGCCATTCAACGGGACGGCAGTCCAGCATGATTTCAGCAACCGCACCCAAAGAATCCGGCTGAAGACCCTCTTGATCGCAAGATCCCATGAGCAACAAAACCAACAAGACGCATCCGCAGCGCCCAATGACTTGCCTCACCATGGTTCTCGAGATCACAAAATCAGCCTCGCTGAATTTTGAGAACCATCCCAGGGGTCAATTTACTGGACGACGAGAGGTTGTTATGCTTCATCAAATCAGCCACTGTCACACCATCAAATTTTTTGGAAATGGACCAAAGGGTATCGCCTTGACGAACCCGATAGGAACGCCCTTCTTTGTTGCCGCGATCCACCGGGGCAGGCGCAGCAGCTTGAACGAGGGTGGTATCCCGCTTGGTTTCCGAAGGAGCAACTGCCAATTCAACCGACGCCCGTGCGCTGTCCTCCACCGCTGGCAACGAACCGCCCAATCGTTGGACCTTCAATCGCTGACCGGCCTGTAATTGGTTGGATCTTAGGTTATTGATTCGACGTAATTCGGAAACCGAGGTACGGTATTGACTCGCTAAACGCCCCAAATTATCGCCTTTTTGGACTCGGTGGTACTTCCAAGTGGCGTAGGGTATGTTGGCCGAATCCGGGGTGGCCAATCGGTTGGTGGCTTCGCGGGCTTGTTCAGCCAAGGCCTTGGACTGGGTCAACTCGTAGAGGTACGCTAGGTAAACCGGTCTTTTCTTTTCGAACTCGGGCGCAAGGCGCGCCGGGATATGCAGCGTGTATTCAGGGTAACCGGCCGGCACAAATTTCTGCTTGAGTTGGGGATTCATCAAGGCCAGCATATCGGCGTCCATGCCAATCATTTGAGCAAAGTAGCTCAAAGGCAGAGGACCCTGCACGGCGACTGTATCGGTTTCCAAAGGGAGGGCAACCTGCGCAAATGGTTGCAAATTGTGTTCGGCAGGGTAGGTCATCAAATAGGTGACCGCAATAAAAGCCGGAACATACCCCCTGGTCTCCGCAGGTAAGTAAGGCATGATCTCCCAAAAGGTTGTTTTGCCCCCGGAACGTCGAATGGCTTTGTTGACATTCCCCGGCCCACAATTGTAAGCCGCCAAAACCAACAACCAATCGTTATAAGTGTAATACAAATCTTTCATGAAGCGACAAGCAGCGTCGCTAGCCAGGTAGGGATCCCGCCTCTCGTCGGAATAGTAATTGACTTTGAGCCCGTACTGCATCCCGGTCCTGTACATGAATTGCCATAGGCCCGATGCGCCAACTCGGCTAACGGCCGATGGATTCAAGGCGGATTCCACCACGGCCAAGTGCTTGAGCTGGTGAGGCATGTTGTGGCGTTCCAGGGCCGCTTCAAAAACCGGGTAGTAATATTTGCTCAACGCCAAGACCCTTTCGGTCAGGGCTTTCTTGCGGATGGCGTACATTTCAATAAAGCCCCTTACATACGAATTATTCCGCATTGGAATGGGCGATTGAATTTGACGCATCCGGAAGGAAATCACCGAATCCGAGAGTGGTGGGATGTAGTCGGGCGCATACCCGTATTTGTTGGGAAGGCGTGGTTGGCCCGTATGATCTTTTTTGAAAAAACGCAGCGAAACGACACTATCCAATTGACGAACAATGGCTTCGTTGGCCAAATCAAAAGGAGATCGGTTTCCTGGATCGGAGGAGGAAACGGTTTGCGCTTGCAAATTTTGGACTGCAAGCAAGCCCATTAAAATCCAAAGAAAGGCCTTGTTCATGAAGGTTGAATGTTTGGAACCAACGCTTGAAGGCGACCGGTTATTTCAAAAAGAGCCGCTTCCCCAAAGGAAGGACCCATGAACTGTAATCCCAAAGGCATACCGTTGGTATCGGGACCAAAAGGAATCGAAAGGGCGGGCAGGCCGGTTAGGTTGGCCAAAACGGTGAATTGATCTTCGAGGTACATGGCCAGCGGGTCGTTGCTTTTTTCGCCCAAACGAAAAGCAGAACCCGCGGTGGTCGGCAAAACAAAGGCATCGCATGATTCAAAAACCTGATCAAAACGATCTTTCAACTGACGGCGTACCTTCTGAGCTTTGGCATAGTAGGCATCATAATAGCCTTCGCTTAACACAAAGGTCCCCAACAGAATGCGGCGCTGAACCTCGGGTCCAAAACCCTGCGACCTGGATTTTTTGAGGGTTGTCTCCAGGGAATCGGCCTCCGGGGATCGGTATCCATAATGCATCCCAGCATAGCGACTTAGGTTGGAAGATGCTTCGGCAGTCGCCAAAATATAGTA
>RFPG01000137.1 GCA_009926245.1 Sphingobacteriia bacterium
CCTACAGAACCGAACACCCTCCGAATGGAAACAACAAATTCAACCTTAACTTAACACTTTAAACCTGTCTGGAAAAAGGGGCACTTACAAAATAATTAACGGAAACAATTTACATGGCCATCCCCAAGACGATTTATCAAACCTACAAGACAGATCGTCTTCCTTTCCTAACGAAATGGCATATCCATAAGCTCCAAAAAAGAAATCCCGAGTACGATTATCAGTTTTACAACGATGAACGAATCACGGAGTTCATTCGTGCCGAGTTTGGAGCCGAGGTATTCAATCTTTACAGTCGTATTAATATTGGTGCAGCCAAAGCGGATTTCTTTCGGTACGCAATTCTGTTCAAGAAGGGTGGTGTTTACCTGGATATTGACAGTCTTAACATAACCAAGTTGGATGAGTTTATTTTGCCAAGTGATTCAGCTCTTATCTCGCTCGAAACACACAAAAAATTCTATGTTCAATGGGCCCTTGTTTTTGAGGCGGGCCACCCTTTTCTGGAGAAGACCCTGGAAGTTGTTTTGGACAACCTCCAATCCAATCGATATCCCAACGACATTCATAGCATGACAGGGCCTGCGGCTTTTACCACAGCAATCAACGAATGTTTGAACGGCTCCAATTCTATCCAATACAGGGAATTAGGGCCTGATTACGACGGTCACTTTAAATTTCACTACCGTTTCAGTAAGTTTTTCTTGTATGGAATCCATCGAAAAAACTACTGGAGAACTCAGCAGAAATCCAAACCCATGCTAAAGGGTACCTAGGCCCCCATTGCTATTAAATTTGGGGACCCTATGAATCAAGTCATCTACCAAGACCCCCAAAACAATGCCATTCGGGCGTCTAACTTCAAAAAGTTAGAAACCGATTGTCCTTTTGGCGGGTTGGGAATCAAAATGGTTGGTTCGGGCGAAGAGGTTTACTTCCTTAACCGACGGCGATATTCGGTCAAGGCGGGCGATTACATGATCGGAAACTCCTTTACCCGCTCGGTGGTTCAAATCAATAGCCAAGAACAGGTCAACGGCTTGTGCATCGACCTGAGTCCGGATCTAATTCGGGAGGTTGTGGAAGGTTCGGGGCGGACCCAATCAGTCCAAAGTGATTATTTGTTATCGGATCAATTCTTTGTGAATCGTTATTCTGTTCACAACACCATTTTAGGAAAATTACTACTCCAAATTCATCATCGACTACATTCTTGGGATTTGAAGAATGATCTCCTCAAGAATGAACTTTTTTATCGATTGGCTGAAGGAATTTTGGCCGATCAGTTTTTGGTTGTTGAACAATTAAACAAGCTTGATTTCAAGAAAAAGAATACGAACGAGGAACTTTTACGCGCTGTTTTGGAGGCTAAATCCCTCATGGACGCCCGGATTGTTGATCCATTGTCCTTGGATTTTTTGGCGAAGCAGGTGGGTATTTCCAAGTACCATTTGATCCGTCTTTTCAAGCAAGTCTTGGGGATCACGCCCTACCAATATCAGCAAAAAATTCGTTTGGAACAGGCCCGCGATGCCATAAGGGACGGGATGGACGTGTCAACAGCTGCCTTTGTTTACGGTTTTACGGATGTTTCTGCCTTTTCGAAGGCCTTCAAGAAACGATTCGGGGCTTCCCCGGGATTTCTAAGAAAAAGCAATTTTTGACAAGGGATTTTGTCCATTTTTTGGGTTCTTTGTCAAAAATGAACCTATGAATCGTCTTGGACTTTTTTTTATTTTTTGCCTTTGGGGCTTTTCTTCGAATGCGCAGTTAGCCCGCAGAGCTCAGTTGGGGGTGCGGATGGAGTTTGTGAGGGAAGCCGACTTTCAAGGCTGCAAAGTTCTGGAGGTGCGTGGAGGAACAGCGGCCCAACTGAAACTCAAAGAAAACGATGTCATCACCCAAGTAGGAGACTCTGTATTTGCATCGGATGCTGAATTCCTCCAACATTTTTATACCTATCAACCGGGGAACCCAATCAAACTCACGATTCGCCGGGGGTCAAAGACCCTCTCCCTGAAGGGGACCGTGGTTCAACGCCCGTTTGAAACCGATGACAATGCCGATGTTATTTACGATGAGGCGCCTTACCGGGGGGGTAAGCTGAGGGTGATCATCAACAAACCCTTTCAAAAACAGCGGATGCCTGCCATGCTTTTTATACCGGGTTATACTTGCAACAGCATCGATGAACTGAAGGAGGACCATCCCTACAAGCGGATCATTAATGCCTATGTTGACGCCGGTTATGTGACCTTGAGAATCGAGAAAAGCGGCTTAGGGGATAGCAAAAACACCCCACCCTGCCAGTCTTGCAATTTGACCGATGAAATCGAGAATTTTGAAGTAGGGCTTCAAAAGTTAAAATCCTTGCCTTATGTGGATACCAACCAAATCATCCTCTTTGGTCATTCCATGGGGGGTATCATCGCGCCAGCCCTTAGCGCCCAACATTCGGTAGCAGGTGTGATTGTTTTTGGTACCACGGCCAAGTCCTGGTTTGAATATCAGTTGGAAATGTACCGGGTCCAAAACGCCTTGGGTGGAATGAATCCTTTGGAAGTGGAGCAATCGGTGAAGGATCAATACGATTTGAACTATCGGTTTTATGTCCAAAAAGAACGATTGGAAGAGATGGCCAAAGATCCCCGCTCGGACAGCGTTCTTCGGAATGTCTGGGGTTACGATGGCAACGGCAAGATCTACGATCGAAATGCCGAGTATTGGAGACAAATACAAGATTTTCCCCATCTCCAAAATTGGAAAAACACCCGAGCCAAAGTTTTGGTTCAATTCGGTGAATCGGATTTTCAGGCTTTTTCTAGGGCCGATCATGAGCAGATTGTTCAAACCGTTGAATTTTTTCATCCGGGTCATGCAACCCTTCAGGTTTTCCCCCAAACGGATCATTTTTTTGCCAAATCCGGGACGATGCAGGAGGCTTACGACAAATTCACAAGCCGCAAAATTCAGCAGTTGTTTGATGAATACAATCCCGAAGTTGGCTTATCGGCCGTTCAATGGAGCAATGCGCTGTTCAGACCAGCAGACGGTACCGACAAAGCGGGGAAAGTTGTCAAAGGTTGGACCAAGTTGAAAACAGATCCTTATCCTGGCAAGCAGGATGATATCGTCTTTGTTAATCCCAGGGTGGGTTGGTACGTGAACGGCTACGGACGAATTTATCATACCAAAGACGGCGGGGAGACCTGGACCATGCAATGGGAAAAAAAGGGAACATTTTTTCGATGTATTGCTTTTGTGGATAGCTTGACGGGCTTTGTAGGGACCGTTGGGACGGATTATTTCCCCAATGTGACGGATACCATCCCGCTGTACGGAACCAAAGACGGGGGCCAAACCTGGTACCCGGTATCCTATCAGGGGCCTTATGTCAAAGGTCTTTGTGCGATCGATGTCGTACGGGAACCCTTTATCAATCAAGGCAAAACCGATTACAAAGTTCACCTTTTTGGAGTTGGTCGGGTTGGAAGTCCAGCCAATCAATTGGTATCCCACGATGGAGGCAACACGTGGTTGTCTTCGGATATGAACAGCGACTGCAAAATGTTATTTGACATCAAAATGTTCGATAAAAACATTGGCCTCGTTTGTGCCGCATCGGACGATGACCTGACCAAATCCAACGCCCTCTTGTTGAGGACGGTGGATGGAGGTAAAACCTGGAAGAAAGTCTATCAATCCAACAGGCCCTACGAAACAACTTGGAAGGTTTCTTTCCCGACGCCGAACATAGGTTATGCGACTATTCAATCTTACAATCCAGATACGAGTGTCAGGCAACAACGTGTTGTCAAAACAATGGATGCGGGTTTGACATGGCAAGAATTGAAATTGGTGGAAGATGCGGGTGCCCGCGAATTCGGAATTGGATTTTTGGATGAGAATCACGGCTATGTAGGGACGATGAAAAGTGGCTATGAAACCCGTGATGGTGGCAAAACCTGGACCCCGGTACAACTAGGGAAGGCCTGCAACAAAATCCGTTTCTACAAGGATGTGGATGGATCGGCGGTTGGTTATGCAATCGGCGTCGATGTCCTAAAAGCGGAGTTCTAATTGGAAAATAACTTTTTGGTAAGGATCGTTCGATGGACCTTTGATTTTTAGGAATAATTGGATTTTCCCAAAACATGGGAAGATTCACCAAAGGAGTGGATATTTTTGGGTTCATATTGACCTGCCATGGACCAAAAAATCGTCGTTGCTTCCCGTGTATCGGCTCCCAAAAACAAGGTCTGGGAAGTCTATACCCAACCTCAACATATCGTAGGTTGGAATTTTGCCGACCCAAGTTGGCACTGCCCACGCGCGGTCAATGATTTGCGCATAGGGGGTCGCTACGTGGCCCGTATGGAGGCCAAGGATGGAAGTTACGGTTTTGATTTTGAAGCTGTTTATTTAGAAATCAACCACGAACAAAATT
>RFPG01000138.1 GCA_009926245.1 Sphingobacteriia bacterium
AGCGCTTTCTTCGAGCTTGATTATCAAGGATTTACCCCCGGCTACCCCGTTGATGTTGGCGGTGTTATAACCAATGTACGAAATCACCAACGGATACGATTGCCCGCTGACCAGGTTGCCTTCGATGCTGAATTTTCCGTTGAGGTCCGTGGTTGCACCCTGCGTTGTGCCCCGGATCACCACCGAGGCCCCCACCAAGGGTTGTCCGCTACGGGCATCCCGGATTTCGCCCCGAATCAGGGCCGATCCGCCTCCGCTCTGCGTCGAACCACCGCTCTGCGCCGCGACCGGCTGGACGGTGGTTCCCCAAGAGGCTCCCAAAAACAAAAGGACCGTGGTCCAAAGGCGCAAAAAACAAAGAGCTGAAGTACCGATTGATTTCATAGGCTTGGGATTCAAAAAGGCAGGGTTTAAGGGGCTATTTGGCAAAAAGCCACCAATATTAATTCCAAAATACCAAAATCGGGCTTTACTTTCGTGTGTGCGCACCCGTTTGCTTCTGTTGTTGGCTTCGGTCTTGTGGTGCTGGGCCCTGTATCACCCCTGGCCCGGCCTGCCTCCGGTCCATCGTTTTTTTCATTGGGCCTCCTCTCCGCTACGAATCAACGGGGACGAACCCCCCCACCGCGAAATCGAAGGCGCCTACGGCGATGTCCAAATCGGACTGGACAGCCTGGGCGTTCCCCATGTTTTTGGGCCCAGCGCCGAGGCGGTCGCCTACGGGGTGGGCTGGATGCATGCCCGCGATCGCCTTTTTCAGATGGAATTAATGACCCGGGTTGTTTTGGGTCGTCTCAGCGAAGTGGTGGGCCCGGTGGCCCTCGAGAGCGATTTGTTTTGGCGCAAATTTGAATTTCACCGCAAAGGCCCTTCCTGGTGGGACCGCTATGCCCAGGAAGAACCCGCCATGGCCACCGAAATAACCGCCTATACCCGCGGTATCAACGATTATATCGCCTCCATGCGCCCCGGCGATCTGCCCTTGGAATTTCACCTTCTGGGCCTGGACCCTAGCCCTTGGCGCGAAGAGAATCTCTTCTACCTACTGCGCTATATGTCCCACATTCTCAGCTACAACGAGGATGATCTCAAAGCCACCGAAATGCGCTTTGTCTTGGGCGATTCGTGTTATAACTTTTGGTACCCTACCCGGATTGATGCCAACCTGCGTCATCCGATTTACCCTGAATTCAGCCTGAGCAACGAAGCCCTGCAGGGGCTCTTGAAGGTCCCCGGTTTGGATCAAGAAATCCTGGTGGAGGGAACCACCCGGGTTTTTGATTACCGCAAGCCTGCTCCCCTCAGCCCCGTCTCGGCGATTCAGCGAACAACGCACCGCTACCCCAATGCCCGGGTCAAAACCCCGGACGATTACGGCTTGGGCTCCAATAACTGGGCCGTCTCCGGCCGCAAAACCCGCAACGGCCGCAATTACCTCTGCAACGACACCCACCTCAAGCTGGCCTTCCCCTCTACTTGGTACGAAATCCACAAAGAAGTCACCCCATCGGCCCCCGGTGCCGATGACGGAACCTGGAGCCGGGGCTTTGGCGTCGCTGGGTCTCCCTTTGTGATCAGTGGCTTCAACCGCCATGTGGCCTGGGGCATGACCAATGCCACCTGGGATTTGACCGACTTTTACCTTCTCCAAACCGACGGCAAAGGGAATTACCTCTTGGACGGGGTCTGGGAACCATTGGACTCCTTTGAGGTTCAAGTGAAGGTCCGCGGCCAAGACGAACCGGTGCTCAAAAAGTACTATCGTACTTGGTTTGGCCCGGCCGATACGGCCTCCGGGAATTTGCTGGCCCTGCGCTGGATTGGCGAACAGCCCGGTAACGAAGGGGCCGCCTTTCATTACTTGGAACGCTCCCGTACGATTCAGGACGCCTTTGGAGCCCTCAAGCATTTTCGCCAGCCCCCCCAGAACATTGTTTTGGCGGACCAAGACGGTCAAATCGGCATGATGACGGCCGGGGCCGCCTTGATTCACCCCAACCCGCAGCGGGGCATCCGCATGGGTCAACAACGAAGCGCCCGCATTCCGTTTACGGATATGCACAACTATTACCGGCGCCTTAATCCCGCCACCGGCTATGTGGCCAGTGCCAACCAGGAACAAGTCGATCATCCTTTGGCTGCGCATATTAGCACGCGTTACGAGTCCTCCACTCGGGGTCAACGGATCTCGGCCTTGATTGAATCCATGCCCGATGGAAGCATGGACGAAAGCCATCTGCGCGCCCTGCACATGGATGTGCACGATGGGGAATGGAATTTGTTGCGTCCGTTGTTGGAACAAATTGCAGGACCCTATGCCGCGTACCTCCGCGGTTGGGATGGTGTCTTGGATACCGCCCGCGTTGCGCCCACCTTGTACAACAGCTTTCGACGGACCGCGATGGACCTGATTGGAAATCAACTGGATAGCGGATTGCGCTGGCTTCCGGTCGAAACCTACGCTCTCCACCTACTGGTGACCCGTGATCGCCTCTTGACTCCTCGGCGTTGGATTCCAACCCGTCCCTTTGTGCAGGCCGTATGGGATAGTTCCATCCAAAGGCTGCGCCTTAGCCTGGGCTCGGACCCCAAGACCTGGGTGTACGGTCGTTACCACCGCACCCTCATTCAACATGTTCTGCAGATTCCGGCCTTGTCCCTGGAATCCTTTGCATCTCCCGGTAACAACCGAACCCTCAGCGTCGCAGGGCGTTTGCCCAGCAACCATTCGGCCAGCATGCGCACCCTGATCCAACCCGGTGCCGAAGGCCCGGTATCCCGCCTCATGCTCACGGGTGGTCAGAGCGGGCGCTTTGATAGCCCCCATTACCGCGACCAGGTCAACCATTGGCTGCATGGTGTTTACCATACCGCCCGCCGCTACCGTCGTTTCAGCAAGGAGGACTTTGTGTCCACCGTCCAATTCCGCTTGCCCCGACTCATCGGTGGCCCCAATGCGCCCCGAATCAAAGAATCCCCCAAGGGCGGCTCCCTGCCCAAGGCCCCTTCCCAAACCCGTTAAGACCATCCAACCAAGCACGTGAGACGCTCCAATTCGATGTGGTATACCCTGGGCCTGGTCCTGCTCTGGCATGTGTTGACCAATATGCCGGCTCTGTGGATTTTGATGGTTTGTTCGATCCTCGTCGGTCTTTTCCCGATTCGCCACCCCCGTTGGTGGAAATACGGGTTGTTGGCCCTGATGGCCTTGGTCATGAGCATGTTATGGAATGGCTTGTCCACCCTCACCTTTGGGACGGTGGGTCAAATCACTGGCTTGGGTGGGTTGGGTTACGGCTTGGCCGTTGTGGTGGTGGATTTGGTAACGGTGATTTTGTTGGCTACCACCGTGCAGTGGTGGGTAGGGCGTTGGTTGCTGGCCCGCTGGTACGGGTTCAAGCCCCGCTCATGAACAGGACCTACGATGTGATCTTGGCCGGCGGTGGGGCGGCCGGCCTCAGCTTGGCCTGTCTTTTGGCCGAGCCTCGTTGGGCCGGACTCCGAATCTTGGTCATCGATGCCCAGACCAAACAAGGCCAGGATCGAACCTGGTGTTATTGGGAAAAGGGATCGGGGCCTTGGGATGAACTCCTCAGCCGGCGCTGGGAGGCCATGGATTTTTTTGGACCCGAAGGGAAGGAGATTCCACTGGATCTGCGTCCTTATTCCTACAAAATGCTGCGCTCCGGGGACTTTTATGCCCATGCGGACCGGATCATCGCCCAAGCCCCCCATGTGGACCGCTGGCAGGCCCGCATTGAATCCTATACCCAGGCCGAGTTTTGTTGCATCTGCAACCAACAGGGACCACCGTGCAGGCCCCCTTGGTTTTGGCCTCCACCCCTTTGGAGGGTTGGGAAGAGGAGGCCCGTCAAGGTTTATGGCTGGAACAGCATTTTGCGGGTTATTTCCTGCGGACCCAGAAGGACCTTCCTCGCCACGATCGCGGTACGTTGATGGATTTTAGGGTGGAGCAGGTCGGGGGTTATCCCTGTTTTGTCTATGTTTTGCCCTTGGAACCCCGCTATGCGCTGGTTGAATACACGGTGTTCTCTCCCCAAGCCTGGCCCTTGGAGGCCTACAAAGCCCCTTTGGAATCCTATATCCAGGAATATTTGGGCCTGGGCTCCGACGATTACCGGGTCGAAGAGGTGGAACAAGGCCGCATCCCCATGTGCACCTGGGATTTTGGAGCGGCCTGGCGGCGTCGTTACTCGAATCTGGAGGGTTTGGTCCCGGTAGGCGTCATGGGCGGCCTGGCCCGACCTTCCACCGGCTATACCTTCCGCAATATTCAACAGCATAACCAAACCCTGCTGCGCGACTTGGCGCAGGCACTGCTCCCAACGGGGGGACTTGCAAGGGTCTCCTCTTGGAGGAATCGCCTGGCCTACCGATCGCCCTCCCGCTTTGGCCTTTACGACCAAGCCCTGCTCCGGGTTT
>RFPG01000139.1 GCA_009926245.1 Sphingobacteriia bacterium
CGAAGCGATGGGGGCCTATCTTCCTTGGGCTTTTGCAGGCTTTGCGGTTTTGATGATTTCAACATCGATGCACTGGAATCACCTGTACCATTGGGCCCATCACGGGATTGCAGAAGAATTTCTTGAGGGGGGTCAGCCCAATCCTGAATACGATCCCATCATTGCTGCCAAAGTACCTTATCTCAATGTTCCTTTCATGGCGGCTCGTATGGTGGTCTTTTTTGCGCTATGGATTCTTTTGTATCGTGCCATTCGCAAACAATCCATTTTGGAGGACCAAGAAGGTGGTCTGCTACGAATTCGCCGCATCAAAACCCTGGCCTCAATTTTCCTTCCCGTCTTTGCGGTGACTTGGGCGATGAGCACCTGGGATTATATCATGTCGGTTGATACCCATTGGTATTCAACTATTTTTTGGGTGTATCATTTTGCGGCCGCTTGGGTTGCTGCCCTTTCGTTCATGGCCATCGTGGCGGTCCTACTCAAGAAAGCAGGTTATTTGCCTCATCTCAATGATAACCACCTGCACGATTTGGGCAAGTTTATGTTTGCCTTCTCCATCTTTTGGGCCTATATCTGGGTTTCGCAGTTTTTGTTGATTTACTACGCCAACATTCCCGAAGAGACGATTTATTTTCAGGAGCGATTGGAGCATTTTAAAGTTCCCTTTTTTGTGAACGTGGCCGTCAATTTTGTGTTACCCTTCTTTTTGCTGATGGCTCGGGGTTCAAAGCGTCAGGGGAATTACCTGATGGCGGTCGCGATTCTCTTGATTGCTGGTAAATACCTTGACCTGTATTTGGGCGTCATGCCAGGAACCATTGGTGGTCATGCCCATTTTGGTTGGATGGAGATTGGAATGTTTGCCGGTTACGCTGGTTTGTTCCTTTGGGTTGTAACTCGTGCTTTGGCCTCTGCTTCGCTGATCCAGCACAAGCATCCCTACATCAAGGAATACGCGACCCACGAAGTGATGTAATCGGCCTTTAGGGTCCTTTTTCGGCCCTCTTTGTTGCTATATTCGTTGAAATCTAGCAACCATGCCAAATTTAATGATCGGTCCCCGTAGGTCCCCATCGGTATCTGCCTTGGGATCAGCTTCTGGTAATTCCTTGTCGACCCCTTGGCGCTCCTTTCTGACTTTGATCGGGGTCTTTTTTTTCTGGGGTTTTGTAGCGGCCTCCAACGATATCCTGATTCCTGTATTCAAGCAGGCCTTGAATTTGGAGCAGGCCCAAAGCCAGATGATTTCCTTTGCCTTCTACGTGGCCTATACCCTGGGCTCCTTGTTGTATCTGGGAGCGTCTGCCTTGTGGTCTGGTCCTGGTCACGATGATTTAATTAGCCGCTGGGGTTATTCCAAAGCTTTATCGATTGGTTTGTTGATTTCGGCTGTTGGGACGATGTTGTTTATTCCCGCTGCGGACCAGGCATCCTTTCCTCTACTCTTGGCCGGGTTAATGATCGTGGGTTTGGGGTTCAGTTTGCAACAAACCGTGGCGAATCCCTTGGTCCTGTTGATGGGTCCGGCCGAAGGGGGGTCCCAAAGACTTAGCTTGGCTGGGGGCATTAACAACCTTGGTACGACCCTGGGTCCCTTGTTGGTGAGTTATGCCATTTTTGGTCCGATGGGTGATGGCGGTTCCACGGCAGGCCCTACGTCAACGGTTTTGGATTTGTCATCAGTCAAAACCCCCTACATGGCCCTGGGTGCCTTGTTCACCTTGGCGGCCTTGGTTTTCTATTTTAAAGACTTGGGCAGACCGACTCCGTCCGGTTCAGCCCAAGGAGCCGCGGATGAAGGTAAACGTATTTTTGCCCTGCCTCAGGTATGGGGTGGGATGATCGCGATTTTTTTATACGTTGGGGTGGAGGTGGCCACGGCGTCCAACCTGCCCGAATATCTCCGGGCAGAATTGAACCTTCCGGTTGAATCTTTTGCTCCGTATGTGGCTTTGTTTTGGGCCAGTCTTATGATCGGTCGCTGGACCGGTACGGCTGCGATGGTTCAGCAGGGAATCCTGGGTTTGAGTATCGCCGCTTCCAGGACCCTCATGCGTTTGGTGTTACCAACCGCTGCCTTTGCGGTTTATATGCTGGTGACCGCCCTGGGAGGACACGATCCCTTTGAGCATGTGGCCTTTGTGCCCGCTTTGGTGGTTTTGGTGATCGCCGACGCCATCAGCGGTGGAAAGGCCGAACGTCAATTGGCTTTGTATGCCGGCCTGGGTATGGTAAGTTTGGTGGTCGGTATGTTGGCCCCTCCTCAAGTGGGTGTTTATGCTTTGACGGCGGTGGGACTCTTTTGTAGTACCCTGTGGCCTTGCATTTTTGATTTATCTCTTCGGGGTGTTGGGTCGGCTACGACCAAGGTGTCTTCGGCCCTCATCATGATGATCATGGGTGGTGGTTTTGTCTCGGTTTTGCAAGGTTATTTGGCCGATACGCCTTCGGTGGGAATTCGAGGGTCCTTTTGGGTGGGCGTTGTTTGCTTTGCCTACCTTGCTTTTTATGCGTTGGTTCTGGGCAAGCCCCGAAACGCAAGGACCGCATCATGAACAAATTCCAGGGTCCCAAAGGATCGGTGGTCCTGACTTGGATGGCTGTTCTGTGGTGTTGGACCAACGTCAGCGCCTACCCTTGGATACCTTTGCCAGCCCATCATCGTTACCTCAACACAACGATGCCGGTTCCGGGTTCGGGCCTACAGGTGGATTACCGAATGCGGGATTGGCAGGTTCAAGCTGAAAGCTGGCTGCAGGAAATTCAACAGCTCAGTTTCTCATGGAATGCAGGGCCTCCCCTGCGTATACGGGTGGATAGCTTGGGTCCCGAAGACGCGGTGAACTTAATGGAGTTGGGCATAACAACGGATTGGCAATGGGACGAAGCCTATGTTTTGGTTCTTGCTGAGGGAACGGCGACCCTTCGGGCGCAGTCACCCAAAGGTTTGTTTTACGCGACCCGGACCTTAATCCAAATGTTGGAATCGGATTCCATTCGAGCCACGGGTTCCCTGCCGGCGGTCATGGTTTGGGATTTTCCCCGATTTGCATGGCGAGGGATGCACCTGGATGTCGCGCGGCATTTTTGGGAGCCCGACAAAATTCAGCAATACCTGAGTTGGATGGCCCGCTACAAAATGAACGTCTTTCATTGGCATTTGACCGATGACCAGGGTTGGCGATTGGAAATACCAGAATTCCCCGGCCTGACCAAGGTTTCTGCCTGGCGTTCGGCCACCCTACGAGGCCGCCCGGTGGATGTGGAGGATTCCCTTCTGTATCGACATCAACAGCACGGTGGCTATTATACCGAGGCCGAGGTACGGGCCTTGGTTCGTTACGCTGATTCCTTGGGAATCCGTGTGGTCCCCGAAATCGAAATGCCAGGTCATGCCAGAGCCGCTTTGGCTGCCTATCCAGCCCTTTCGTGCCGGGCCGATTCCCAAGGGGTCCCAGGGCATTGGGGGGTCTTTGAGGATGTGTTTTGCGCCGGTAACGAAGCAACCCTTGAATTTTTGACCCAAGTCCTGGACCATGTATGTCGAATTTTTCCCGATTCCGTCGTCCATCTAGGGGGGGATGAATGCCCCAAAACCCGATGGGAGGCCTGCCCCCTCTGTCAGCAACGCATGCGTTCCTTGGATCTACCGGATGCCCATGCCTTGCAATCGTGGTTTATGTCCCGCATGATTCAGCATTTGGCCTCCCAAGGCAAATCGGCCATCGGTTGGGACGAGATTTTGGAAGGAGGATTGCCTGAGGGAGCCGCCGTCATGAGCTGGCGCGGCACCGAAGGAGGCAAAGCCGCCGCAAGGGCCGGCCATTCAGTGGTCATGAGTCCAGGCAAACCTTGTTACCTCGACCATTACCAACACGATGGACCCGAAGAACCCTTGGCGATTGGTGGGATGAATCGCTTGGAGGACGTCTATACCTACGAGCCTGTGCCGGATGATTTGGAGCCAGGAGCAGTCATGTGGATTCAAGGAGCCCAGGGCAATGTTTGGACCGAATACATGACTTCATGGGACAAAGTGGAATACATGGTCATGCCGAGGATGACCGCGTTGGCCGAGGTCTTGTGGTCGCCTGCCTTGAACAGAACGGTGGGCAGAGGACGCACCTTTGAACATTACCGCGATCGTTTGCGCTGCCATGCCGGATGGATGGCACGCCAAGGATTGCATTTTGCGCCGCATGGTTGGGATCCCACCTTGCTGCCGGAACGACCTTCGAATTAGCCCCATCATTTGTTATGAAAAGAAGGGATTTTATTAAAATGCAGGGCCAGGGGTTGTTGGGTCTGGGTCTGGCCATGGTTTGGCCTGCCCAAGGCGCATCCGAATCGGCCAAGAACCCAGCCGAATCGCCCAAGGGCGCAGCGGCTGAGCCCCTCAAGGCAGGTGCTACACCAATTGTCTTAT
>RFPG01000140.1 GCA_009926245.1 Sphingobacteriia bacterium
GGATCTGAACCTGAGCGGTCGCAAAGCCGGTCAAAGTCCGGTCTTCTTGAATTCACCTAACCGGGCCATTCCGCATCCCTTAGTATTGGGTAGTACCGCTAATGGTCAAATTTCATACAATCGTAACAATTCTTCGTTGCCTCAGCTGATTTCCATGCCACCGGATTCGATCCTAGCGGCAGGGGATATCCGTCTGAACCCATCGGGGGTGACTGATACCAATTTCATTACCAAAAATTCATTTATTCAATTGGGCGTGGAAATGGAAATGCCCTTTGAATTGAGCGCAAGTGGGGTCGGATTTGGTGATACCCTCGAATTTGACGGGGCGGTCTTTGAATCCCTCAAAGCGGCCACCCTTGTTTTCAAAACCATTAATGGATTTCCCTTTGACTTTAACGCTCGCTTCACCTTTATGGACTCGGCCTATGCACCGCTGTTCAGCGATAGCCTAAGCCTCATGGAAGCCGCCATCATCAACGCCGATGGCGAGGTGATTGACACCAAGTCGAATATCAGCCGTCTTAGCATGAACGAGTCCAACTTGATCCCGGTCCGTCGTGCCAAATACTTGACCGCGCGCCTTACCATGCAGACGCCCCAAAACGGGACCCGCGTTGTGAAGCTTTTCTCGGATTATTCCATCATTCTCAAAGTCGGCATCGAAGCCAAAGTTGACGTCCAACTCTAAGCCATGAAAAAAATCTTTTTGACCCTCCTCGGCCTGGCCGGAATCCATACCCTGGTCGCCGCTCAATTTGCCTCCCCCACCATGGCCGGCTTTCGGTCCATGCACCAAAGCCTGCACACGGCTCCCGCTACCTTGCCGGATTACAAGTTTTACTTGGCCATGCCGCACTTGGACCTTCGGGTTGATAACAATTTCGCCTTGAACGATTTGTTTACTCCGGACGGCGATTCTCTGCGCTTGGATTTGTCCAAATGGACCAGTGCCAATACCGGTCCCCTTCAATTGCAATTAAGCCAAAACGTCCGGTTGTTGGATGTGGGCTTTGCCTTGTCCCGCAAGAATTACCTGTACTTTGGGAGTTCCGTTCAAGTGAACCAAAACATTGCTTTGCCTACCGGGCTTTTGCAGTTTGCCGAGGTGGGACGTACCCTGGACATGAACGGTCTGGACTTGAATGTTACGGCTTTGGCGGAATACCATGCGGGTATGGTCCAGAAAATTGGGCCCTTTACCTTGGGTTTTCGTTACCGCATGCTGAACGGTCTGTTCAATCTCCAAACCGTCCGCAGCGACCTACGCCTCGATATGTCTTCGGACTCCATTCAGATGCAGACCGACCTCGAAATGAGGGCTTCCAACCTGCAGGCACAGGATGCAACGGGCATGCCACTTTCGGGTGAGTTTCCGGATGTTTCCAGTTTGGTTCCCCTCTCCGAGAACAAGGGCCAATCCATGGATTTTGGTTTGGGTTATACCTACCGGGATAAGCTTAGCGTGGATGTTTCCTTTCTTAACATTGGAAATTCCATCACCTGGAATAGCAACCTGAGTACCTACACCTCCAAGGGGCAGTTTCATTATACCGGCCCGATCGTCAACATTGGAGTCGATAGCGCAGGCAACGCCTTCCAAGGAATCGCGGATACCATCACCGCCCAAATCGAAGAAAACCTAGGACTCGATACGCTGGGTTCCACCACCTCCTACACCACCTCGATGACCGAGCAAATGTTGGTGCACTTGAATTTCCGGCCCTACAAATTCCTAGGCGTTGGTCTGATTTACCGCCGTCCTTTGAACGAAGTTCAGTTGTTCAGCGATGCATCATTTATTGCTCCCTATGTGGACCTTCAATTGGGCAAACTGCTTTCAACCAGGGTTCATTACAGCAGTTCCGAGAACCGCAAAAGCATCGGAGGCCTTGTAGCCCTGCGTTTGTTGGGATTGCAGGTGAGTGCAGGCGTTGAAAGTATTGATATGTTCTCCAAACAAAGCTCAACCCGCTATTTCCAATTCCAAGGCGGTTTGTCTTTGTGCTTCGGCCACCGCAGCAAGGCCAAGAAGGCTTAGGCTTCACAAGGCCAAGGCCTAGCGTTTGGCTACGCAGCGGACCGAGAAGGCCGATCTTTTGTAGCCATCCATCATAAAGATTCCGGATTGGGTCCCGTCCACAAAGCGTCCCCAAGCTCCGTTTATCCCGCTTCCGGTGCTGCTCCACCAATAGGCGTAGGCTCCCAGGCCACCGTACGTTCCATCGCTACCCCGAAACCCGGCAGGTAACCATCCTTGGCGAGCCTTGAGGACGGCGCCGGCCTTGGTTTCGCCCCCAAGGGCTTGGGTCAATGCGGTCCATTCATCGTGGGTGGGCAGCCGCCATCCCGTTGGACATAGACCACGCGGGTCGTTCACCGCATACCAATTGTAAAGGAGGCCAAAGGAACGGCGTAAGGCCGCTTGGCTATCCGGGTAAGCCCAAGCGCCGGTGCTGAGTTGGGCCCAAGCTGCGTGGTCGGCGGTGCCATCGGGGATGGAATCCCCGTTCTGATAACGGGTGACCGATAAATTCTCTTGCATCCACCAAAGTCCCGCGATTTGAACGGCCGGATGGTCCGCGGGCTGGGCCGTGGCCGGATGGTCAGCGGGCTGGGCCGTGGCCGCTACCCCGGAACCCAATACCAACCCCAAAATCCTAGCAATGATCCTCATAGGTATTTTGTTATTGATTCTTATTTGTTTTGATCGTTGTTATCCTTCCAAAAATCCTCCAATTCACCTTGGATGCAACGGACCGAAAATCCATAACCGCGATGAAAAAAGTACTTCTTGACTTGGTTGTTTTTGTAGTAAACATTGCGTAACCAAGCATCGGTACCCGCCGTGGGGGTGCTGCTCCACCAGTTGGCGCTTTCGGTTAATGCAAAAAAGGGCGCTGCGGTTTTTTCGATATTCCAATGAACGCGGTACCCGCCGGGCAAGGCCGTGAAACCGCTGGAATTATTGGCTTCGACGGCTCCTTCCTTCCAGCCTTCGGCGGTTTTGAGCCAGGGGCCTGCATTGACACTTTCAGCACCCCCCATTTGCAACAAATGGGCCGAGGTATCCAGGGTATTAATCAAAAGAGTCCATTCTTGGTCCGCGGGCAGGTGCCAACCCAGGGGGGCAAGACCGCGGGTATCCTTGAGGGCAAACCAATTGTAAAGCTTCCCGTAAACGGCGCCATTGGCGGGATCGTTGTTGTAGTAGCACCAGGCCGGGGTTTCGTTTTCGGCGGCCGCCATCCAGGCCGAATCACTTGCAGCCTGCGGTATCGTGTCTCCGTTCCGAAAGGTCACGACATCCAAGTTCCGCTGCATCCAAGTTTGCGTCCCGATGGTCACGGATGGAACGGAGGTTTCGGTTTTGGGGTCCTGCGGGGCCTGGTCGGCTTCGGCAGTGTTTGGGTCCTGCGGGGCCTGGTCGGAATTTTGGGCCTGTACGGTGATGGTCGCCGCGCTGAGGGCTAACACCAAGACAAGGTTCGTAATTTTCATAAGGGCTGATTGTGTTCCCCAAAAATAGCGTCCGGCCGAGCCTAACTTTGGACAAGCGATGGACTTAACCCTTTCTTAACGTGAAACCATGAATTGGACGGCCCTACTCGGTGTGGCTCTAGGCGGGGCCTTGGGATCGGTTGCCAGGCTGAGCCTGTCCCAGTGGCTGGGTTCAGCGCATCCGGAATTGAACATGGGAACCCTTGCTGTCAACGCATTGGGTGGTTTCCTACTCGGCCTTTGGCTGACCATGAACGGCAACAACCAATTTCCGACAATCGCGCATCTTCCCCTGGCCTTGAACGGTCTCGTCGCCTTTGGTATCGTAGGATTTTGCGGGGGGCTCACAACGTTTTCTGCCTTTGGAATGGACTTGTGGGTATTGTTGCAACACAAAGCGTGGGGCATGGCTCTGCTGTATTCATCTGCGAGCATCGCCGTCAATTTATTGGGCCTTGGATTGGGCCTTGGCCTCGGAAATGTCCTCAAAAGCCTTGGATAAATGTAATTTATATCGATGAAAGTCAGCGGTTTTACCTTTATACGCAACGCGGTTCTCCTGGATTATCCGATTCTGGAAGCCATTCGTTCGATTCTTCCGCTCTGCGATGAAGTCGTTGTTGCGGTCGGTAAGTCCGAAGACGAAACTTTGCATCTGATTCAAAGCCTGGACGATCCCCGCATTCGAATCCTGCACACCGAATGGGACGATAGCCTGCGCGAAGGGGGTCGAGTCCTGGCCATCGAAACCGACAAGGCCCTGGCCGCTGTTTCTCGAGAAGCGGATTGGGCGGTGTACATCCAAGGCGATGAGGTCCTCCACGAAGACGGCCTGCCCGCCCTTCGCCAGGCCATGGAAGAAGCCCTGCACCGTCCCGAAATCGAAGGGCTGCTCCTGCACTACCGTCACTTTTATGCTTC
>RFPG01000015.1 GCA_009926245.1 Sphingobacteriia bacterium
CGTTCCCTTGCGGCTGACCAAATAAAAGGTTCCATTTTTCTCAAAGCCTTTGGTCAAGCGCAGCCAGATATTGCGGGTTCGACCATCGCTAATGCAGGTATCCGGGCGGGCGCTCTGGATTTGTACCAAATCCCCATCCGGATCGTACAGCCTGAATTCTGAACCATCGCGCGCGATGGAATTGCAAGCGATCAAGGAATTCAATTCAACCTTGAAGGTGGTATCGGTGGTGCACTGCACGATGGTTGAATCATTTTTGAAGGCCGGTCGAATGTTATCGCAATAGCGCCCGATCCCCAATATCACCTGAACATCCACTTTGACATAACCAATTAAGGTACCCTGCCTAAATTCGCTTACCTGCAATACAAAGATGGCTGTCTGTTGAACGTTGGATAAGAAACTAAGATTACCATTGTTGGGATTGATATTGATGGTATTTCCAACCACATTAGCAGGGACTTGGGCGGTCCGGGGCGCAAGGTAATTGGCATTGGTATTCCAACCCGTCATGGCAGGTGTGAGAGAATACACTACGGAATCTCCTTGGGTTTCCGAAACATCAAAAACGACGGTTACCGGCTCTTGGATGCAATAGGCCGGAACCTGAAAGGAATTAAAACGAGCCGATGTGTTACCATTTGGAATGTTGTTGTTGAGATAGGAATCGATGAAGAAATTCTGTTGACCCGGCGCAGGCCCCAACGTATTGTTGGTATTGCGGCAGCACCAACCTGCAGATACTGAGTTTCCCCAAACAAAATACCAATCGTTGCAGGTTGGATTCGTGGTTGAGAAGGGCAAGGTAACGGTGCCCGTCCATTTATACTCTTGCAATCCGTAGCGAGTTCCTCCATTGCAGGTACTGGGGTCAATGGTACACGCGGTAACAACTTCAATACCAGTCCCTGGAACCCATGAAACAGGAAGTGTATAGGTCTGACCGCACCCGTTGCGGTAGTACATGTTCATGGTTGGGTTGGTGAAAGGACCCTGCATAATCGAGTTGCAATCCCGGTAAATAGTCAAAGTGATTTGGTACTCGTTGGGATTGGCCAACTTGGTGTAAGTGATGTTACCCCCTGCTAAGTGCGTTGCTTGGGAACCCAGGGGTAATAGCCAAAACGTGGCACAAACCAACAGGCTAAGAATAAATCGTTGAATTCGCATCGTATTATTTTATGATTTGAAGGGGGCCAAAAAGGGGTTCTTTGTCGATGACCCGAACCACGTAGAAATAATTACCGGCAGGGATATCGGTCGGTGACCAGTCGTTTTGATAATCATCGGAATTATAAACAACTTGATTCCAACGATCGTAGATGGTGACTTTGGTTCCGGGGAAATAAACCAGATCCTTGATGGTGAAAAAATCGTTGGAGCCGTCCCCGTTGGGAGTTACCACATTGTAGACCACCACGGGTCTATCCAAGATATCAAAAGTGATCCAATTGGAATGGGCCGTGAAACTGCTGTCATCGTTCACCGCCTGCACCCATATCCGATAACGCCCCAGCTTGGTACCCTTCTGGATTTCAAAGGTGGTATCGGTGGTCGAACCAACCCAATAGCCAAGGGTATCGTTTACCAAGGTCGTGAACACGTTGTAGCGGGGTGATTCAAATGCCTTGTAAGGGGTCCAGCGAATACGCCCCGGCCCCCTATTTCCGTTACGCAGGGTGGTATCGGATGGTTGGACATAGATATTATTGGCCGAATCCCCGTTGTCGGTCAGGCCATAATATTTCATCTCAAGGACGGCCATGAAATCCCGAGGGCCTTCGGTTGGGTCCTGTACCTTGGTGACCATGGTGGTATCCGTCAAACGATCCGTAGCCCCAAAGCGAAACCAACGGTCGGAATGCAACCCGTCGTTTTTGAACAAGACATACCGCTTGAAATACGTGGTATCAAAGTCCTCCGGGGTGGACCAGGTCAAGGTAATTTCCTCGTTATTGGGCGCGACATCCACATTGAGCATACGGACCGGGGTATTGTACTCGTAACAGTCATTCAAGCGCACGATAATCGTATCAAATTCCTGGGCCCCGGAGCCACAGTCCCCCAGCAGGGTGTTGTTATCAAGGCCCTGACGAACCACCAGGTAATGGTCTCCGTTCACCAGAAAATCAATGGCCGATTCAATCGTAATGGAATCGGTGCGGTTGTTGAGGCAGGTATACGAAACCTTACGGATCTGCATTAATTGACCAGCTGGGTTGTAAAGTCGAAAATCGGTTCCGTTGGTATCGATGCTATTGCAGGCCAAAGCCCCCGCCTTGACCTTGAGGCCGATTTGGCGGGTATAACAAGCCGGGGAAACCACCGGCCAAAACGAAGTGGTGTCGATGGATTTGAACCCACCAAAATAGACCCCCTGGCACTGCCCCACCGGCGAAAACAACCAGCCTTCGCTCTGCGACGAATTGGGGTACACCAAACCCGGTGTCGTGGGAGAAACCACCCACTGGGTTGAATTGCGGGCCGCTGCGGCAAAGGCCACCGTGCCCGTCGCATTGTGGAGTCCCAAAACGGCTGTACCACCGGCCCAGGTGGTGCAATTGGGCTTGTTTTCAATAAAGACTTCGATGGTATTGTTGCACTCGTTCAGGACAATTTGAAAGGTTCCCAAAAGCGAGGTGCATTGATACATGGGCAATTGGAAAAACGAAACCACCATTTTGCGGACCCCGTCATCGGCCGAACTGAATTGCCCGGTTAGCGAAGTGCCACCGTACGGGGCCGGCGCAAAGGGAACCGGAGTAATGGTATAAGTCTGGCCCCAAACGGCCAGGGGGCCCCATCCCAACAAAAGAGTCAGGAACAGAGAACGAAGGAAGAGAGCTGGGGTCATGAATGGGCGAAGGTCCGGAGCGATTTGGAATTAGTCAGGACGAAAAATACCGCTGATTTGACCAAAAACCTTGGCTAAGGCTGCAAATTTCAAGGTTTAATCCGTTTTTAAAGGTCCGAATACGGGGTACGATGGACGTACTTTTGCAAACCCATGAAACAAATCCGGAATTTCTGCATCATCGCCCACATTGATCACGGCAAAAGCACCTTGGCAGATCGGCTCCTGCAGACGACAGGAACCGTTGGAGACCGGGACCTGCAGGCGCAGACCCTGGATGATATGGATTTGGAGCGGGAAAGGGGTATCACCATCAAGAGCCATGCCATTCAGATGAATTATCGTCTTGATAATCAGGAATATATACTTAATTTGATTGATACCCCTGGCCACGTGGACTTTTCGTACGAGGTGTCACGAGCCATTGCCTCCTGCGAGGGGGCTTTGTTGATCGTAGATGCCTCCCAAGGCATTGAAGCTCAAACCATTTCGAATCTTTACTTGGCCCTGGAGCACAACTTGGAAATCATCCCGGTTCTCAACAAAATGGACCTTCCTTCGGCATCCCCCGAAGAAGTGAAGGACCAGATTGTTGAATTAATTGGCTGCCAACGGGAGGATATTCTGCCCGCCAGCGGCAAAACCGGGCAGGGCGTGGACCTCATCCTTGAAGCCATTGTGAAGCGCATTCCCCCACCCCAGGGCGATCCATCGGCCCCGTTACAGGCCCTGATTTTTGACTCGATGTACAATAATTACCGAGGTGTTGTGGCTTATTTCCGTGTTTTCAACGGAAGAATCCGCAGCGGGGAGCGCGTCAAATTTGTGAATTCAGGAAAAGAATACCTGGCTGACGAAATTGGCATTCTCAAACTCAAGCCCCAACCCCGTGAAACCGTCGAAACGGGGGACGTGGGTTATATTATTTCCGGTATCAAACAGGCACGCGAGGTTCAGGTCGGTGACACCATTACCAGCATGGAACGCCCCTGCGTTGAAGGAATCAAAGGCTTTGAAGAAGTCAAGCCCATGGTTTTTGCGGGAATCTATCCCGTCGATACCGAAGATTATGAGGAACTTAGGGATTCGATGGAAAAGCTTCAGTTGAACGATGCTTCTCTGGTTTTTGAACCCGAATCTTCGGCGGCCTTGGGCTTTGGTTTCCGCTGCGGTTTTTTGGGAATGCTTCACATGGAAATTATCCAGGAGCGCCTGGAGAGAGAGTTCGATATGACGGTCATCACCACCGTTCCCAACGTTTCGTATTTCTGCCAAACCACCAAGGGCGAAATGTTAACCGTTAACAACCCCTCCGACCTCCCGGATCCCAGTCATATTGATTTCATTGAAGAACCATTTATCCACGCCCAGGTCATCACCAAATCGGATTATATCGGTCCGGTCATTGAACTGTGCATGAACAAGCGGGGTGTTATCACCAACCAAACCTACCTGAGCTCCAACCGGGTCGAGATCACCTTTGACATGCCGCTCGGTGAAATCGTCTTTGATTTTTACGATAAACTCAAATCGATTTCGAGGGGTTATGCCTCTTTTGACTATCACCTGATCGGCTACCGGCAGTCCCGCTTGGTCCGGATGGATATTCGCCTCAACAGCGAACCGGTCGATGCGCTTTCAGCCTTGATCCATGCCGACAAGGCCTATGAGTTGGGCAAAAAAATGTGCGAGAAACTTCGGGAATTGTTGACCCGGCAGCAGTTCGAAGTGGCCATACAGGCCTCTATTGGCGCCAAAATCATTGCCCGTGAGACCCTCAAGGCCCTGCGCAAAGATGTGACGGCCAAATGTTACGGTGGGGATATTTCCCGCAAACGCAAGTTGCTTGAAAAGCAAAAGAAAGGCAAGAAACGCATGCGCCAGGTGGGCAATGTAGAGATTCCTCAAAGCGCCTTTTTGGCGGTACTCAAACTGGACTAATGCCAACAAGCCACGGCGCACCTCTCATCCTGGACGGCCAGGCCACTGCAGAGCAAATCCGGGAAGAATTACGGGAACTGAACCGCTTGCGCCTTCAATCAGGCCAACGCCCCCCCCACCTTACGGCGGTTTTGGTTGGCAACGATGGCGGAAGCGAAACCTACGTGGCCCACAAAATCAAAGCCTGTGCATCGGTGGGCTTTGGCTCGGAGATCGTTCGCCTTGACAGCTCGGTGACCCAAAAAGAACTGATGGAGGTGGTCCATCGCCTCAACCAAGACCCGGGGGTTGATGGATACATCGTGCAGTTGCCCCTGCCTTCCCACTTGGATGCCACCGAAGTGAACCTGGCCATCCTACCCACCAAGGATGTGGACGGCTTTCACCCGGTCAACTTGGGACGAATGGCGCTGGGACTGCCCTGCTACAAACCGGCCACCCCTTCCGGCATTCTGGAATTAATTCACCGCAACCATATCGACATCCGCGGAATGCATGCCGTTGTCCTCGGCCGGAGTCCCATTGTGGGTTCCCCCTTGGCCCAAATGCTCTCCCGCAACACCACACCCGGCAATTGCACCGTCACTCTCTGCCATTCGCGGACGGTGGATCTGAAGGAACATTGCCGCAGGGCCGATCTTTTGGTCGCGGCCTTGGGACAACCAGGTTTTGTGACCGCGGATATGGTGCGTCTAGGTGCCGTGGTCATTGATGTGGGAACAACCCGTGTCGAGGACCCCAGCAAGCGCAGCGGCTACGCCTTGCGTGGAGATGTTTGCTTTGAGGAGGTCGCCCCGCTCTGCAGGGCCATCACCCCGGTCCCCGGCGGTGTTGGACCCATGACCATTGCTTCCCTTTTGCAGAATACCTGGCAAGCAGCCAACCCAACCTAAGCCATGGAAAAGCTTCCGGTTATGGAGCAGTTCCTCAGCCTCCAAGGCGAAGGATACCACAGCGGTCGCCCTGCTTATTTTATTCGTTTGGGCGGTTGCACGGTGGGTTGTGTTTGGTGCGATGTCAAAGATTCTTGGGATTCCCAGGCCCATCCTTTGCGGTCGGTGGAAGAACTGGCTCTTGCAGCCAAGGCTTCCGGAGCTCCTGCGGTGGTGGTTACCGGTGGTGAACCCTGCACCTACGATTTGCAATGGCTGACCAAGGCCTTGCGTGACCAAGGCTTGCAGATCTGGATCGAAACCTCCGGGGTCTATCCGATTCGAGGCGATTTTGATTGGGTCTGCCTATCCCCCAAAAAGTTCAAAGAACCTTTGGCTGAGTCGATTGCCCGTGCTCATGAATTCAAGGTGGTGGTCTATCACCCGTCGGATTTGGATTGGATGAAGGGTTTTGTTACGGGACTTACCCCCGGTTGCCGGCTTTTTGTTCAACCGGAATGGAGCAAGAGAGAAAGCATCGCCCCCCTTTTGGTTCGTTTTGTTCAGGAAAATCCGGATTGGACCTTGTCCCTCCAAACCCACAAATACCTTGAGATTCCTTAAGGCCCTTGTCCTGTCTTGGGCTCTGTTAACGGGTCGATCCCTGGCCCAGACCACCCCATCCGGAAATCAAGCATCGGAGGCTTTGCCTGTCTACACCGATACCCGAAAGATTGATCTCAAATTCAGCAAAGCCTTGGAACCGGTCAACGAAGGCCGCTACGATTTGGCCATTGCCAAAGTCCAAACACTCTGCGATCGTTACCCCGAACACGCACCGGGTTGGCTGATTTTGGGTGATTTGCACCTTCAAACCCGGGAATGGTCCGAGGCTCAAAGGGCCTTTAGGCGCTGTGTGGATTTGCACCCCCGCCTTTCGGTCAAAGGCTTTCATGGACTGTTCAATGCATGCATGCATGTGGGGGATTATGCCACCGTCATGGAATACTACAACCGGATTCCGTTTTTCCCCAAAGCCACAGCGGAACAACTTCGCGATATGGATTTGTGGCGCAAGCAAGCCGGATTTGGATGGCAGGCCCTCAAGAAACCAAGACCTCAACGCTTGGAACCGGCTCCTGCGACGCTTGACGGGGGGCTACAAGCCTATCTACCCTGTTTGTGCAACGGCGGACGGCAAATGATCCTGACCCGTCGGGACGAAAAGGGGGAAGATTTTTTTGAAAGTCGCCAAGTAAACGGTTCATGGTCGGCGGGGCAGCGCTTGGGAGCCCCCGTGAACAGCGACTTGGACGAAGGCGGTTGCTGGCTAAGTCCGGACGGCCATATGCTATGGTTTACAGGTTGTTATCGGGAAGGCGGGCAGGGATCCTGTGACTTGTATTATGTTATAAAAGAAAAAGGAGGTTGGGGGACCGTCCATTCCGCGGGTCCCTTTGTGAACTCCGCTGCTTGGGATGCCCATCCCACCCTGAGTAGCGACGGTTTGACTTTGTATTTTGCGAGCAACCGTAGGGGCAGCCGAGGTGGCAGTGATTTGTGGATGAGCCAGGCGCGTTTGGATTCGAGCGGTTGGCCTGTTGATACCGCCGGATTCCCCTTGAATATTTCTTGGTGGAATTGGTCCGGGATGGATCCGGATCGTTTGGTTTGGTCGGAACCGGTGCCTCTGGACAGCAACATCAACACCCCATACAGCGAGAACAGCCCTTACTTGCATCCCAACGGAATGGATTTGTATTTCGCTTCGTCCGGACATGCCGGCATGGGGCAATTGGATGTGTACCGAAGCCGAAGGGATGCCAACTCATCCTCAACGTCTCGGTGGTTGGCTCCCACCAACCTGGGGCCTCCCCTCAATACCTACAGAGATGAAATGGGATTGGTTCTGGAACCGGACGGCCGGATGGCTTGGTTAAGTCGTGAAACCGAGCAAGGGATTCGTCTCCTGCGTGTTGAATTGGATACCGCATCGCTACCTCGTTTGAGTCCCCCCGACACGTTCGCAATGCCCCTACCCCAGCGTCCCACCGAATGGGTCTTGAATCATCTCTACTATGCGGTGGACCAAGATCAACCCTTGGCGGACTCTGAACCCGCGCTCCAAAGCCTTTTGCAATGGTTAAATCGCAATCCCGAAATCCGAATTGAAATCCAAGGCCATACCGATGCCACCGGTTCACCCCAACACAATCTCGATTTATCCAATCGCAGGGCGCAGTATATTCGGAATTGGCTGATCGTCCAGGGCTGTGACCCGCGTCGATTGGTTGCCGTTGGTTACGGTTCCTCCAGACCTTTATCCACCGATGACCTGCCGGAATCCAGGGCAAGGGACCGCCGGACCCAAATTAGCATCCTTCCTTAACCCTAGTTGCTCGGGTTATTCGCTAAGACCAGGTATGCACCAAGCGCGCCAAGGCCGCTAATCGATCCAAAAGGCCTTCTAACTTGTTCAAAGGCAGCATGTTCGCCCCATCCGATTTGGCCATGGAAGGTTGGGGATGGGTTTCCAAAAAAATACCACGGGACCCTGCGGCCACCGCAGCTCGTCCCAAGGTTTCAATGAATTCAGGCGTTCCGGCCGTTACCCCGCTCTCTTGGTTGGGTCGCTGAAGAGCATGCGTAATGTCAACGACGACTGGATAACCCAACGCCTGCATAATGGGTACCGAACGAAAGTCCACCACCAAATCATGGTAACCAAATTGGGAGCCCCTTTCGGTTAACCAGATCCGGGAATTCCCCTCTAACAAAACTTTGTCGGCTGCGAATTTCATCGACGAAGGCGACATAAACTGTCCCTTCTTGATGTTCACCCAACGTCCGGTTCGAGCGGCTGCCTGTAACAAATCACTTTGGCGAGCCAAAAAAGCAGGGATCTGCAAAACATCCACTGATTGAGCGGCTTTGATGGCCTCGGATTCGTTGTGGATATCGGTCAAGACCGGCACCGAATAAGTGGAACGGACCTCCGCCAAGACCCCCAGGGCCTGGTCATCGCCAATGCCCGTAAACGAAGAAGCCGAGGACCGATTGGCTTTGCGGTAGGAGGCCTTGAAGACATACGGTAGGCCGCGTTCGTTGCAGAGTTGGAGGGCTGTTTCGGCTACTTCCATGCACAAGTCCTTGGATTCTACAACACAAGGTCCTGCAATCAAAAACAAAGGCTGTGAAGGCATCGCCTCCAGCATCGAATCCAGATTCATGGTTTTGAATTAAAAGCTCCCCGCATTCCCCAAAACGCGTTCCATCGTAACATCAAAACTCCCCAAACGGCCTCCTTGATGATGCCTTTGGAAATCTTGCTTTGGCCGAGGGTGCGGTCCGTAAAAATGATGGGGACCTCGGTGATATGAAAGCCTGCTTTCCAAGCCTTGAATTTCATTTCAATCTGAAAGGCATAGCCGATAAAGCGAATTTTATCGAGATTGATGCGTTCCAAAACCCGGCGCTGGTAACACTTGAACCCGGCGGTGGCATCGTGCACCGGTAGTCCCGTGATAAACTGCACATAGCGGGAGGCAAAGTAGGACATCATGACCCGACTCATGGGCCAGTTGACCACATTCACACCGGTCACATAGCGGGAACCAATGGCCAAATCGCTGGACTTGTCGCGGCAGGCGGCCAACAAGCGAAGGAGGTCTTCGGGATTGTGGGAAAAATCCGCGTCAATTTCAAAAAAATACTGGTAAGAGCGGGCGAGTCCCCAACGGAAACCGGCAATGTAGGCGGTGCCCAAACCCATTTTGGCAGTACGAGGCAGTAAATGAACCCTACCGGGGTGCTCTTCCATCACCTGGCGAACCAAGTCCTGGGTTCCATCCGGTGAACCATCGTCCACAACCAAAATTCCCAACGGGTACGGGAGACCCAATACTTTGTTCAAAAAGGCCGTAATATTCTCCTTTTCGTTGTAAGTCGGCACAATAACCAGCGCATCCGAAGCCATAGCCTGCAAAATACGGCTCTCGCCTTAATTTTGGAGCATGCGCAATCCCCATCTCGAAGCCGACGCCCTCCCAGAAGGTCATCCTGAGCAGGACCAGGAGCTGGTTTTGAGGCCCCGAACCTTTGAAGATTTTACGGGTCAAACCAAAGTCATGGAGAACCTGCGGGTCTTTGTGGCCGCTGCTTTGGGAAGGGGCGAAGCCTTGGATCATGTCTTGTTGCACGGTCCCCCGGGATTGGGCAAAACCACCCTCGCCCATTTGATCGCCAACGAAATGAAGGCCCAAATCAAAATGACGAGTGGACCGGTGCTCGAAAAACCCGGCGATTTGGCTGGATTGCTCACCGGATTGCAAGAAGGGGATGTCCTCTTTATCGACGAGATTCATCGTTTGAGCTCGGTAGTCGAAGAATACCTCTACTCGGCCATGGAGGACTTTCGGATCGATATCATGATTGACAGCGGACCCAATGCCCGTTCGGTCCAAATTGCCTTGCAACCCTTCACGTTGATAGGGGCCACCACCCGCTCCGGCTTGCTAACCGCCCCGTTGCGGGCCCGCTTTGGGATCAACGCCCGATTGGAGTATTACGATTCGGCCTTGCTCAGCCGCATCATCACCCGTTCCTCGGGCATTCTGGGGGTTCCCATCGAAGAAGGGGGTTCCCAGGAATTGGCCAGGCGCAGCCGCGGGACCCCGCGTATTGCCAATGCATTGTTACGAAGAACCCGGGACTTTGCCCAGGTCAAAGGCAAGGGTATTATCGACCAGGAAATCGCCAATTTGGCCTTGGACGCTTTGCAAGTCGATCACCGAGGCTTGGACGAAATGGACAACCGAATTCTATCCACCCTGTACCACAAATTTTCGGGAGGACCGGTGGGGCTCAATACGATTGCAACCGCCGTTGGCGAAGAATCGGGCACCATCGAAGAAGTCTACGAACCGTTTTTGATCCAAGAGGGTTACCTCAAACGCACCCCGCGAGGCCGTGAACTGACCGAGCGAGCCTACCGTCATTTGGGAGTGGTACCGCCGGCTTCGACCACCACCGGGGATTTATTTGGGTGAGGCCCAGAGGTCCTCGTAAAAGTCGTCGATGCTGTACCAGCCTCGACGATTCTGCAACCATTCGGCCGCCGAAACGGCCCCCCATCCAAAGGCTCTTCGGTCCACCGCTCGATGGGTCCATTCCAGACTTTCGTACGCACCTTGCATTCGAAGGGTATGGGTCCCTACCTCGTTCTCGGTCCGATGACTAAAAATCCTTAGTTCCGTCTGTGGTGGATGATTTGCCGCTGTAGGGTCGGCTACGCTTCGATGATGGTTCCCTTCCTCCTGCTCCTCCCCTTGGATCCAACCGGTCCAATCCGGGCGAACCTTCAACAAATCCATGGCGGTGTGAACAGCCGTACCGCTCGGACGGTCCTTTTTTTGGAGGTGGTGGGCCTCGTGAAGCTCGACGCGGTAACCGGGTAGGGAGGCCAATCGTTGAGCCGCTTCAGCGGCCAAAGACCTAAAAATCTGGACACCGGGTGCAAAGTTGGAAGCCCACAAAACCGTCCCATTGTTATGAGAACAGATGCTTTGCAATTCCGACATGCGATGGTACCATCCGGTGGTCCCAATGAGGAGGGGTTTGCCGGCTTCCAAAACTTGAACGGATCGCTCGATAACACCTTCAGGCAAAGCCGTTTCAATCACCATATCCACATCATCCCTAAGATCCTCGCTTCGTAAAGGGCGCTGGGAATCCAAGAAATCCACAACACGATGCCCACGTTGGGCTGCTTCCTCGGCGACCACCTTGGCCAAGCGACCGTGTCCCAAAAACAATAAATTCATACGTTGAAAAACAAAAAGATTTTGACTTCAAAAGCGATAGGTCCAGGTCAGGGCCGCACCCCCAAGACCAGGGGCTTGGCCTGGCACGGCCGGTCGCACCGAAAAGTCCAAGCGCTCAAAGCCCTTGAGATGCGCATCGACATGGGCATCCAGTATTTGAAGACCGTAAGCGACCAGTGTCAACAAGGCATAGGCATCCCGACTCCTGCGCAGTAAATCTCGTTTTTGGAGCAAAGAAGCTTCGCTATCCGTGCTTTCAAAAGGATCGCGAGTGAGTGGATCGTTGTCCGTCCTCCACCGATACGCATTGCGGTAATCCAAATACAAATCAGCGGTCCGTGAAGTCTGGTACGCCATCCAACCCAATCCTCCCCATACCACCGGGATTTTCCAATAGGCTCGGTTGGTCCACTGTCCCCAACCCGGTAGCAGAGCGGCCCGGCGTGTTACCAAGGACGGGTCTGGCAAAGGAGGAAAGGAATCCTGAGAAAGGTTCGCTGCTTCTTGGGAATTGCTCGCCGCATCTTGGGGACGGATCGCCGCAACCTGGGCGCAGAGCGTGGACGAAGCCCCCGTCAACAAAACCTCGAACCCAACTAGAAAGGTAACAAGGACAAGGCGAAAACCTGAACGCATGGCCTTTCCTTAGTCTCGATCGAAAATCAAATCCAATAAACGGTTCAGGTCTTCGGTGTTGGCAAAAGGAATTCGAATTTCACCCTTGCCCGTGGAACCGGCTTGCAATCGGACCGGACTTTCAAAGTGGCGGACCAAGCGGTTTTGCACCGATTGATAGGCCGCTGCCTGGGTCAATGGAGCGGTCTTGGACGGTGAACCCGTGGGATCAGCGGGACGGCGGTTCGAGGTTTCCAACGACTTGGCAAAGGCTTCCAAGGCCCGAACGCTCCAAGCACCCTCGATGCAGCGTTTCATGGCCTCCAATTGCAAGTCAACGCGACCGATTCCGGCCAAGACCTTGCCATGCCCCATTTCCAAAACACCCGAACGCAGCGCGCTCTGAATTTCGGGAGGGCATTTGACCAGTCGCGTGTAATGAGACACATTCACCCTTGACATTCCCACCCGGT